>PWQI01000307.1 GCA_003556805.1 Trueperaceae bacterium
ACGTCGCGGCCGAGGTCGTCGGTGCCGAGCAGGTGCTCCGGGCCGGGGGGCTGCTGCATCGCTCGCAGGTTCACCGCTGAAGGGTCGAAGGGCGCGATGAGCGGCGCCGCGAGCGAGGCGAGCGCGAGCAGCGTGAGCACGACCAGCCCGGCGGCGCCGAGCGGGCGGTGCAGGAGTCGGCGGAGCGTGCTCACGAGTAGCGCACGCGCGGGTCGAGCGCGCCGTAGAGAAGGTCGGTGAGCAGGTTGACGATCACGACCGCGGCCGCGGCGACGAGCAGCACACCGAGCACGACGGGGTAGTCGCGCGCGACGAGTGAGCCGTGCAAGAGGCGGCCGATGCCGGGCCAGGTGAAGACGACCTCGGTGACCATCGCGCCTGAGATGAGCCGCGGCAGTTCCAGGCCGAGGACGGTGACGAGCGGGAGCAGCACGTTGGGCAACCCGTGGCGCAGCAACGCACCGAGGCGCGAGCGCCCCTTGGAGAGCGCGGTGCGGATCATGTCCTCTTCGGCGACGGCGTCGAGGCCGGCTTGCACGAAGCGCATCCACTGCGCGACGTAGACCGAGCCGAGCACGAGCGCGGGGGCGACGAGGTGCCACAGGGCGTCGCCGAACGTAGCCGGTGCGCCGATGCTGCCCATCCCCCCGGCCGGGATCCAGCGCAACGTGGACGCGAAGACCAGCAGCACGATGGCACCGCTCCAGAAGGTGGGGACGCTCATGCCGAGCACGGCGAGCAACCGTGCTGCGTGGCGCACGAGCGGGTGGCGCGTGGCGCTGGCGACGATACCGAGGCTCACCCCCGCGACGAGACCGACGAGCAGCGCGGCGCCGGTGAGGCGCAAGGTGGCGCCGACGCGGTCGCCGACGACCTCGATGGCGGGCCGACGCTCGGTGTACGACATGCCCCAGTCGCCCTGCACGAGGCGCGAGAGCCAACGCCAGTACTGCACGGGGAGCGGTTGGTCGAGGCCCCAGAGTTCACGCATGCGCTCGATCGCCGCAGGCGTGGCGGCGGGGTCGGCGGCGTACACGTCGGCGGGTCCACCCGGGGGAAGGTGGACCACGCCGAAGAGCAGCATCGAGATCAGCAGGAGCCGCGGCACGAGGCCGGCGACGCGGCGTAGGGCGTAGGCGAGCAGGGGCGGGACCTCCGGCGATCAGTGTAGAGCCGGCCGAGCACGTATGGTCGCGGTCGGCGTCGCGCGCGCCCAGGGTGCGGTCGTCGGCGTGCGCCGCGCGCGGCGCACGCTGTCAGCGCTGCGTCACTTGCTCCAGCGAGCCGCGTTCCACAGGCTGGTGGTGGTCGTGGGTTGGTAGCCCTGGAGGGCGTCGCTGGCCACGGCGAGGAGGGGGCGCGGCGCGATCAGGACCAGCGGCACGTCGGTGGCCACCTGGCGTTGGAACGCGATGGCGAGCTCGCGACGCTCGTCTCGGTCGATGGTCACGCTGTAGCGTTCGAGCAGGTCGAAGGCGACGGGGTTGTCGTAGCGCTGCCAGTTGGTGCCGAGCCAGAGGTTCCACGTCGGTTCTTGCTGCTCGCTGAAGAAGCCGTAGGCAGCCTGGTAGTCGCCGCCGCTGAGGGTGGGCACGAACGAGGCGGCGTCGACCGAGCGCACCTCGGCGCGCACGCCAACCTCCCGCCAGAACGATTGGATCGCCTGGATCACCTGCAGTCGGTCGGCCTGGCCGGCGATGTTGATGACCTCGATCTCGAGCTCGGAGCCGTCGCGGGTCCGGACCGCGCCGGCCGACGGTCGCGTCCATCCGGTCTCGTCGAGGAGCTGCTCAGCGGCCTCAGGATCGTAGGCGTACGTTGGGACGTCGTCGGCATGCGCCCAATGTCCGGCGGGCAAGGCGGCGTCGCTCGGCTCGGTGAGGCCACCAAGGAGCGCGTCGGCGATCAGTTCGCGATCGATGGCGTGCACGAGCGCCCGGCGCACACGCACGTCGTCGAGCACGGGGTCCTCGTTGTTCAGCCAGACCTGCCAGTTGGCGAACGTCGGCACCGGCACGGCTTCGTAGCCACTCAGCGCGTTCACGAAGGGGAGTTCGGTCATGGCGAGCTGAAGCACCAGGTCGACCTCGCCGCGCTCCAGCAGGGCGCGCTGCGCCTCGGCACCCGGCACCACCCGGATCACGATGCCTTCGAGCTCGGCCGGTCCGGCCCAGTGGTCATCGACGCGCTCGAAGCGAAGCAGCGTGCCGGCCTGCCACTCGACCAACCGGAAAGGGCCGCTGCCGATGGGTTGGCGGTGGAAGGGCGATGCGTTGAGGTCGGTCCCATCGAGCAGGTGGGCGGGGAGGACGTACGCGCCGGCGAAGGCGGCCGCGCCGAGGAAGGTGACGTTCGGGCCGGGGAAGGTGACGACCAGGGTGTGGTCGTCGAGCGCTTCGATCGACTCGATGTCCTGCCAGACGGTGCGGGTGGGGATGGGCAGGTCGGGGTCGGTGATGACCTGCCAGGTGTAGATCACGTCGGCCGCGGTGACGGGCGTGCCGTCGTGCCAGCGCGCTTCGGGGCGCAGGCGGACGGTGTAGGTGGTGCCGTCGGCGCTGAGGCCGCCGTTCTCGAGCGTGGGGACCTCGGCTGCGAGTTCGGGGAGGTAGTCACCATCGGGGCCGATGACGAACAGGCGTTGGAAGACGAGGTTCTGGGCTTCGTGCGCGATGCTGAGCAGGTCGAAGTGCGGCAGCAGGCTGCCGGGCTCTTGCGGGACGACGACGGTGGCGGTCTGGGCGTGGGCGCTGGGGATCGAAAGCGCCAGCGCTGTGAGCAGCGCGGCGGCGAGTGAGCGGGTTCGGGGCATGGGGGCCTCCCTCCGAGGTGAGCGACAGTCTAGGAATGGTTGAGCGTTCCTGTCAATCATGCAGGCGACGGATCCCGGCCGTGACCGCGCCGCGTCAAACGCTGGACGGACGGCTCATACCCACGTGCGAACCTGGTCCATGACAACCCCGAGCACGCCGCCCGCCCACTACGACGACCTGCGAGCCATCTACCTGAACTGCACGCTCAAACGCTCGCCGGAGCCGTCGCACACGCAGCTGCTGATCGACACGTCGCAGGCGATACTGGGTGCTTGTGACCGGCAACCAAGACGGCATCAAGCACGTCGCGATGGGCCTGCTGTACGCCTCCAACACCTCGGCTACAGCATCGCTCCGCAGGCCGACGCTGGCTGGATCGGCGAGGCCGGCCCCGGTCCGAGCTACGGCGACGAGCTCGCCGACGGCCGTCGCGCCGGCTTCGACAAC
>PWQI01000150.1 GCA_003556805.1 Trueperaceae bacterium
ACGGCCCCATGCTGCCCGAGTCGTCCCAGGAGAAGACGACGTTGCGCAGCGGCTCCCAGGCGTGCACGAAGTAGCGGCCGGGTTCGAGGAAGGCCTCGATCTCGATGCGCTCCGGCGCCACGCGCACGTCCGCGACGACCGGCTCGCCGTCCGCGTCGGTGAACTCGTAGAGGTAGTCGACGGTCGGGTCGCCGAGCAGCTCGAGCCGGACGAAGTTGCTGCCGGCCGGCACCTCGAAGCTGAACCAGGCGTCGTACTCACCCACGAGCACAGTCGTGCCGATGGTCTCGCCGCCGCTCAGCTGGGCGGCTCGGTCGCGCGTGGCGTGCTCGCCACCGGACACGATGGCAGCGACGCTCGGTGGGTGCCGCCACTCGAAGACGCCGTCGCGCACGTAGTGCCCCCACTCACCCAGGACCGAGCGGTACTCGGGCCCCTCGGGATGCTCGAGCAGCCCGATCCTGTCCGGGAGCACGACGGTGGGCCGGTCGGCCTCCGGGAAGTGCGCCTCGAAGCGCACGAAGCGTGCCCACAGCGGGGCGTCGAAGCGCCATTCGTCGGTCTCGCCGACGCGCCATGCGCCGACCTCGGTCCAGGGACCGATCGGGCTGTCGAGCGAGACCGACACACGCACCTCGTCGAGGTGCTCGCCCCGCGAGTTGGCGGCCCCGGGGTGCGGGTGCCACACCAGTCCGTCGAGGAGCGCGGCACGGTTGTGATGGAAGGCGTGCACCCACCAGACCGTGTCCTCGCCATGGTCGAGGCGGTATGTCGTGGGACCGCTGCTCCGGCTCGCGCTGGTGAGCTCGTAACTCGCGACGTACGGCAGGGCCGCGGCGACGTGCCCGCCGTGCTCGCGGAGGCCGAGGTCGACACGGTCTCCGAGCACACGTGCGCTGGGCTCCGCGATCACCTTGAACTGACCGAGTCCCGTGTTGGCGCGCGGGTTGCCGTCTTGGTTCGACAGCGCCACCAGGCGCACGTAGCGCGCCGCTACGCCCTCGTCGAAGACGAACGCCTGCTCGACGGTGGGCGAGCGCAGACGACCCCGGTACACGGTGGTGAAGCTGCTCCCGTCGAGCGAGGTCTGGATCTCGAAGTCGCCGAGCCGCGCGAGGACCGGGAACTGCGAGAGCGGATGGAGCAGCACGCCGACCACGCGCGGCGTGCCGTCGCCGGCGAGCCGCACCGTCGTGTGTTCACCGACGCCGCCCGGCCAGCCGTCGCCCGGCGGCGTGAGGCCGTCGTAGAGCAGGAGTTCGCGTCGGGCCCCGCTCGGCGCCTCGGCGCCGAGGTTGGTCCAGGCCACGTTGATGCCGCCGAGCAGCGGTTCGGGGACGGCGAAGGCGTGCACGCCGCCGACCAGCGGCACACCGCAGACCGCCGTGGCGCTCGTCATCACGCTCGCGACGCCACCATCGGCGGCGCGCACGGCCACCGTCAGCTCGACCGGGAGGTCGTCGCGGGCGACCGGGTCGACCGTCGCGTCCAGGCCGACGCGGCGCGTCTCACCGGCGCCCAACGAGACCGTCGTCTCGCGCGGCGTCAGGCGCCAGCCGTGATCCGTCACGTGCGTGTCGAGCGCGAGGTCGAGCGGCTGGGTACCGTCGTTGCGGATCTCGACCTCCAACTCGAGGCGCTGCGCGTACGGGTGGTAGGCAGCGACGTCGCGCCCACCGTGGAGCGTCAGCGTCACCGGCGGCGCCTCGGGCCGTGGCTGCGCGGCGGGTCCGGCGTCGTCGAACGCGAAGCGCAGGTGCGCGTCGCCGCCACCATCGACGCGGACGAGGTACGGGCCGCCCGCCGGCAGCTCGGCGACGTAGATGCCATCGTCGCGTCGCCCACGGAAACTGGCGACGTTCGAACCGGTTGCGGTGTACGCAGCGAACGGGTTGACGCGCTCTGCTCCTTCGACGACCTCGACCGTGAGCACGGTAGGCGCATGGAGCTCGGGGAGGCGCACGTAGGCGGTGCGCTCGAGCACGGCGCGTATCTCGTGGTGGACTGGGAGCGCGCGTGCGCGCCAGAGCTCGCCGTGCGGTCGCGGCAGGTCGCCGAGCGCGAACGGGTCGAGGCGTTCGAGCAGGACCTGGTAGTACCCGTCGACGCTTTCGGCGGCACTGAGGGCGATGGTGTGATCGCCCGCCAGGAACCAGCGCTCCAACACGAACGGCTCGCCCGGAGCCAGATCGATGCGTCCCCCGCCGTCGACGCGCACGTAGAGCGGCATGCCGTCCGGCGGCGTCGCGGTGAGGCGCACCGGTCCGTCCTCGCCCAGGTAGAAGCGGTACACGTCGACGTCGCCCGGGTCGGAGAGGAGGCCGACCCAGGGCTCGTCGGGCCGCAGCAGCGAGGCGGTGCGCGCGTCGTCGTTCGGCTCGCGCTCCATCTGGCCTGCGGGCCGCGGTCCGCTCGGCACCGGGACCTCGACTGCTGCCGCGGCGGCGCTCTGGCGCGGGGCGGTCGGCGTTCCGAACGACCTCGCGGCACCCTCGCCCGGGGTTGCAGGCGCGGCCTCGGCCGGCGGCTCGTCGGCGGGCCCGAGGGGGATCAGCCGCAGTGCGTACTCGCCGTCGGTGCCGCGCACCGACAGGTAGTGCGGTCCGGGCAGCAGGTACAGGTTCGACATCCGAACGCCACGGTCGCCCGCCGCCGGCGAGCGGGTCTGTTGTGCTCGACCCGAGGCCGCCAGCAGGTTGAGTTGATCGACCGTTGGCCCGAGCACCTGCACACGCCACAGCTGCGGATCACCCTCGATCTCGACGCGCACGACATCGATGTTCCGACCTTGGAAGCGGCCACGGATCGTCAGGTCGTCGCCGATCAGCGTGGCCGTGGCGATGTGGTCGTTGGGTTCGTAGGCGAACCCAGGCTGCGGCGCGCCACGGTCCTCGAACTCCACGCGAAACGACTGACCCACGTCGCCACGCAGCGACGCCCGCACCCCTACGGTTCCCTCCGGCGGGAGCAGGTCGACGAAGCGGACGCCGTCGGCATCGGCGCCACGACACGACCACTCGCCGGCGACCTGCACGCACACCTCGAGCGCCGTCGCACCTGGGGCATGGAGCACCAGGTCGTGGACGTGCCCTGGAGTCGCCACACGCAGGTCGAAGGCGACCGTGTGACGCGCGTCGCTCGCCAGGCGCGACGCGACGCAGGTGACATCACCGACCTCGACGGAGCGGTCGCTGCCCAGCGCCGGGACGTCGACGCACTGCGCGGCGACGTGCCCGAGGGCGACGAGGGTGCATGTGACGGCGAGCCATCGAACGGTGCGAACGAACCGAGCGCTCACCGTGGTGGGCATGGTCTTGGCCTCCTGGTCGTCGTGCCACCGGCGCGCAGCGCGCGTCGGCGGCAAGGATGCGTCGGTCAGAGACCGAGCAGGGCGAGGAACGCGACCTCGTCGAGGTCCTCGGCATACGCCTCGACCAGCGCTCGGTTCTCGGCCGGGACAGGCGTGGCGGGCGCGGGCGCGGCGGTCGGATCACGACCGTCCGTCAACGCTTGGGCGAAACTACCGATGTCGTAGCCGGCACCCTGCAGGCCGATGGCCGAGAGGACTTGGGTACGTACCCACTGGTACTCGGCGACCGAGAACCCCTCGGCGTTCAGGGCCTCGACCTGCGCCTCCTTGGCCTGGACCAGCAACCTGAAGAGGTCGAGGTAGGCGCCCGCCAGTCGCGGGATGTCCATCAGTTCGGGTGCCCGACCGTCGAGGTCCTCGTAACGCTGTTGCAGCGTCTGCAGGTTGCGGTCCAGGTCGCCGCGCACGCTCGTGAGCACGGCCACGTAGCGCTCGACCTGCTCCTCCGTCAACACGCCGTCGTCTGGCACGGCATACGGGGTGCGGTTGGTGACGCGCTGATCGAGCTCTTCGATGGCGGCGACTTCCTCGACGACTGCGGCCATCTGCTGCAGTGGTCGCACCACGAACCACCACGCGGCAACGCCGACGGCCAGGGCCAGCACCAGCACCACACCGAGGCAACCGAACAGCCAGCGACCGCCGCCGCGGCGCGGCGGTTGCGCTTGGGGCGCAGCCGGGACGGTCATGAGCGATCCCGCGGATCGGTGGGCTCACCGCTCGGTGGCGGGGTCGGGCCCTCGGGCGCGTCACCGCTCGGCGGTGCGCTCGGTGGCGCCGGTGTCTCGGGCGCCGCGGGCGCCCCAGGCCCGCCGGGGGTCTCCGGCGCCGGTGGCGGCGTGTCCTGCGCACTGGGAGCGCTGCCGCTACCGGCGATCGCCGAGGCGGCAGGGCCGCTGCGCCGCTGCGCGTTGTCGACGGCTTTCTGACCGAGTTCGCGGAAGCGGTCGCTGACGCCCTCGAGCTTCGTCTTCCACTCCTCGTTCGGCGTCAAGCCCTCGGTACCGCGGTGGTACGCGATCAGCGTGGCGGCGAGCGAGAACGCGTCGGCGACCGCCAGCTTGATCATCCACGCGCCCACCAGGACGAGGATGCCAAGAGCCACCGAGAGACCCGGGAAGACAGCCGCGATGGCGAGGGCGGGGATGCCGAGGATCACGAGCAGGAGCAGGAACTCGACGTAGCCGATCAGGACGAGCACGACGGCGTTCGTCAGAATCGGCTTCCAGGCCTGCGCGTACAACAGCACGCCGTCGTAGGCGACCTGCCAGACGTTCTGCTCGCGCTCCTTGTAGGCGCGCGACAAGATCGCCTCGTCGACGTAGGTCGTCGACATCAGGGCGATGCGTTCGACCAGGTTGCCGAAGCCCCGCATGCCCGGGATGGGCAAGATGCTGGCGATGCGCGCGAAGGTGCGCACGAACGCCTTGACGGCGCCCTCGACGAGGACGTCGACGGCGAACAGGATGCTGGTGTCGCGGAAGCGGTCCATGACCGCCTTGCGGCCGTACGCGATCTGCCCGCCCTCGGGTCCGTGGCCGTAGACGATGAACTCGGTCATCACCGCGGTATGGGCGGCGCGCAACAGGTGGAAGTAGTAGCGCGACGCCCAGCTGACGACGGCGAAGGCACCGCCGATCGCGACCAGGAAGAAGATGAACCCCAGCGGCGCCCACAAGCGGCCGAGCAGCAAGCCGATGCCGCCTAGGACACCGAAGTAGACGAGCAGACCGACGCCCAGAACGGCGTAACTGCCGAGCCGGACCCAGATGAAAGGGAGCGTCTTGCCGAGGAGCGCGAGCGCCTCACCGAGGTAGAGCTTGGGCATGTGTGGGTGCCTCTCGCTGGGGTCGCCGAGTCGACGTGTGCCGTGTGGCGGCGACCTGGTCGACGCGCCACACGACCCACGCCCCGATGCCGACGCGAACCCCGAGCCGCGCCTACATCGTGAACGGATGCACCAGTGTAGGACGCCGCACGCCACACGAAGAGACATCCGCCACGTCGCTCGCGCGCGAGCGACGGCCCTCGATGCCGGCGACGCGGCAGGTGTGGCGCCGCCGACTCGCGTGCCGAGCCACCCTCAGTCGAGGTCGGCGAGCTGGTCGAGCAAGATCCGGTTGGCCTCGTCGGTGAGGCGGCTGAGCGACGTCACCACGTCGGCCCCCTCGACGATCGCGCCCATTTCGGCCGCAACCAGGTCACGGACGAACGCGTAACCCGGCGCGACCGGCTCGGACACACCGAACGGCAGCAGGCCGAAGGCGGTCTCGTATGCCGGCTCGGCGGCGAAGTAGTCGCCCAAGTCCGCCGCCACGCTGGCGCGGACCGGGAAGTAGTTCGATGCACGGGCCCAGGCGGCTTGTGCCTCGGTGCTCGTGAAGTACCTGACGAACAGCCAGGTAGCGAGCTCCGCCTCCGGCGCATGACCGGCGGTGATGCTGACCGAGGCGCCGTAGACGTTCGCAACGGGCTCCTGCGTGGTGTGGGGTACGGCGCCGACGCTCCAGTCGAAGTTCGCGCCGGCCTCGACGGCGTCGCGGTAGAAGGGCAGGGCCGAGCTCGAGCCGACGGTGAAGAGGGTGGTGCCGAGCCCGAAGTTCGTCTGGTCACCGAACCGCTCGGTGACGATGTCGGCGCAGCCACGCTCGAAGAGGTCCTGCAGGAACGTCATCGCCGCGATGGCCGCGTCGCTGGCGAAGGTGTAGCGGTTGGTCTCGACGTCGAACACGTCGCCGCCGAAGGCGAACGTCCAGGAGGCGAAGCGGCTGGCGTCGAGCGTCATCTCGTAGCCGAGGCTGCGGCCGCCGGTGACCGAGCCGCTGAAGCCGTGCTCGGCGGCGGCGCAGGCCTGCTCCTCGAAGGCCTCGGGCGTCGTCGCTGGGCCGTCGAATCCGAGCTCGGCGATCCAATCGAGGTTGTGGTACATCACCTCGACCGAGCGGTTCGGCGGGAAGCCGAGCAGCTGTCCACCGAGCACCGGGTTGACGTCCGACGCGATGAAACCCGGGAAGAAGTCGTCGAAGTCGTCCGCATCGAAGCCCCAGCGCTCCGAGTCGAGGAACGTGCGGATGTCGATCACGCCGTCGGCGAACGCGTAGGCGGCGGCCTGGTCCTGATAGGCGACGACCAGGTTCGGGGCGTCTGGGGTGCCTACGAGCAGCAGCATCTTCTGGAAGATCTCGGGATAGCTCCCCTGGTACTCGGCGTTCACCGTGATGTCGTAGGGGTTGTCGGCGTTGAAGGCGGCCACGATCTCCTGGAGGCCGGCCTCGCGCACGCCGCCGTGCTGGTGCCAGAACACGACCGTCTGCCCGGTCGGGTCGACGTCTTCGTAGTCGCGCTGCGCGAGGGCGAAGCCCGCGAGCAGCACAACGCTGGCGAGGGCGATGGAACGTCGGATGGGGAGCATGGTGGATCCTTCCTGGGCCACCGCCTCGGCGGTGGGTGTCGGGCGCCCGATGAACGCCTCACAGGGGGTACCGCGCGGCCGGGGCCGTAGCCGCCCTCGCCTCAGCCCTTCAGGCCCGAGGTCGCGATGCCCTCGGTGAAGAAGCGCTGGGTAACGAAATACAGCAGCAACACCGGCAGGACGGTGATGACCGAACCGGCCATCAGGAGGTGGGTCTGCGCTCCGGCCTCCTGGGTGAAATTGTACAGCCCGACCGACAGTGGCCGCCACGTGCGGTCGGTGGTGACCAGGATCGGCCACAGGAACTCGTTCCAGACGTTCACGAAGGTGAGCAGACTGGCGGTGAGCATGACCGGGCGGCTCATCGGCACCACCACCCGCAGGAGGAAGCGTCCATGGCCAGCGCCGTCCATGCGGGCGGCGTCCCACAGTTCGTCAGGGATCTGGGCGAAGAACTGCCGGAACAGGAACACGATGAAGGCGGTCGACAGGAACGGGACGGTGAGCGCCGGGAGCGTGTTGATCCAGCTCCCCCAGGGGACCACGTCGCCGCGCACCAACAGGAACGAGGGGATGAACGTCACCGTTCCCGGGATCATCAGCGTGGCGAGGAGCAACGTGAAGATCGCGTCGCGCCCCGGGAAACGGATGCGCGCGAAGGCGTAGCCGGCCAGCGTGCACGTGACCAGCACCCCCGTGATCACGGTGAGGGCGATCAGCACGCTGTTGCGGAAGAACTGGTCGAAGTGCGCGTCGTTCCAGGCCTGGACGTAGTTGTGCCACTGGACCTGAGCTGGCCACGGAGCCCGAGTGTACGTCTCACCCAGCGTCATGAGCGAGGTGCTGAGCATCGTCAGGAAGGGCAGCAGCGAGACCAGCGCGCCGAACGCCAGCGCCGCGTGCAGCAGCGCACGTGACGAGCGCGGGCGGCTGCGGGCGCGCCGCCCGCCGGCCGTGGGCAGCCGCTCAGGCACGGAGCGCCCTCCGCCCGAACAGCCGCTGTTGCAGCAGCGTGATCGCGAGGATCACGGCGAAGAGCACGAGCGATTGCGCGGCCGCGAGCCCGAAATCGTTGAGCGCGTAGAAGGTGTCGAAGATCACGAGCGAGGCGGTGTCGACCGCCCCGCGCACGGCGCTCTCGCGCATCACGTACAGGTGGGTGAAGGCCTGGAAGGTGCCGATGAAACCGAGCACGGTCAGGTAGAACGTCACCGGTGCGAGCAGGGGCACGGTGATCGCCCAGAAGCGCTGCACGCCCGTGGCGCCGTCGATCTCGGCGGCCTCGTACAGGTCCTTCGGGATCGCGCCGAGCCCCGCGAGGAAGATCACCGCGTTGTAGCCGACGTAGGTCCAGATGCCGAACATGATGATGACGAGGAGCGCCAGGCTGGGCCCGGCTAGGATGCCGGTCAGCTCGATCCCGAAGCGCGCAGCGAAGTCGCCGAACACGAGTTGGCCGACGGGCCGATGCTCGAACAGCCAGCGCTGCGGTTCGATGCCGAAGGCGCCGACCACGGTGTTGGCGAGGCGCTCCTCGCGCGGGCTGAAGATCGCGCGGAACACCGCCGCCCCCGCCACCGCCGGCGTCACGTACGGCAGGAAGAAGAGCATCCGGTACAGGGCGCGTCCGCGCAGCGGCTGGAACAGCAGGGCGGCCAAGACCAGGGCGAGACCGATCTGCACCGGGACCGAGATCGCGCCGTAGAGGAAGGTGCGCTGCAGACCGTCGAGGAAGCGCGCATCGCCGGTCTGCCGCATCAGACCGTAGCCGAGCGCCATGGCCACGCCCGACGCGACCAGGGTGAGCGCCGCGCCGACCTTGCCGACCAGCAGCCAGCGCGCCCCCCTGCCAGCCAAGGCGCTCGTCCACAGCCAGTGACCGAGCGCGATGCTGAGCAGGCCCGCGAGCAACAGCGCGAAGCCGAAACCGTCGCCGAGGATGCGCTCGAACTGGTCGAAGCCCACGAACGCACCGCGCCGGATCCGCCAGCGATGCACGCTCATGTAGATCGCGTAGCCGATCGGGAAGAGCCCGAAGACGCCGATCACGATGGTGGCAGGCAGCACGAAGGCGTACCCGGTCAACCATTCCCCCCACGGCCTGGAGCGTCTCGGCGCAGGCGCTGCGGCATGTGACGCGGGCGCTGCGCTCGGGCGGCCGTGCACGCTCAACCGGCGTTGACGGAGGCGAACAGCGGCGTGGAACGGGCGCCGCGCAAGACCACGTGGCAACTCCGGCAGCGCGGCTCGTACGACTCGGCCGCCCCGACCAGGATGACGGGGTCCTCCTCGTGCGCCGGCTTGCCGGCGATGAGCCGTTGCGTTCGCGTCGCCGCCTTGCCGCAGCCACAGATGGCAGTGAGCTTCTCGACCACCTCGGCCTGCGCGAGCAGCTCGGGCATCGGGCCGAAGGGGGCGCCGCGGAAGTCGAGGTCGAGCCCCGCGACGATCACGCGCCTCCCCCGATCGGCGAGCTCGAGCGCGAGCGGCACGAGGTCGGCGTCGAAGAACTGCGCCTCGTCGACGGCGACGACGCGCGTGCCCGAGTCGAGCCGCGCCCGCAACGCCGCGACGTCGGCCACGGCCTCGGCCTGGAGCGTCCGACCAGCGTGCGAGGCCACCGCCACCGCGTCGTAACGGTCGTCGAGGGCGGGCTTGAACACCTGCACCTGCTGGCGAGCGATCATCGCTCGCGTCACGCGCCGGATGAGCTCCTCCGACTTGCCGCTGAACATCGGACCGGCCACGACCTCGATCCATCCACCACCGAACTCGAAGGGCATGCCGCCATGCTACCCAGGGTTCGCCGCTCGTACCCCGTGGCGCGAACACGGGTGGTCACGAACGGGGTGATCACGAACCGGGTGGTCACGAACCGGGTGGTCACGAGCCGGGGCCTCGCTGCCCGGTCTGCACGTCCGGGGGACGGCGCTGCCGGGCGAGCACCGCTGGTAGGCTGCGCGCGTGATGCAACGCATGCATGGGACCACCATCGTCGCCGTCCACCGAGACGGCGTGTCGGCCCTGGCCGGCGACGGCCAGGTCAGCCTGGGCGACACCATCGTGAAGCGCGGGGCCGTGAAGGTCCGGACCCTGGCCGACGGCGCGGTGCTGGCGGGCTTCGCCGGTGCGGTCAGCGACGCTTTCACGCTGCTCGACAAGTTCGAGGGCCACCTGGGCGCGAGCCGCAACAACCTCCTCAAGGCCGCCGTCGAGACCGTCAAGGAGTGGCGCACCGATCGCGTGCTGCGCAACCTCGAGGCGATGCTCATCGTGGCCGACGACACCCACATCCTGTCCCTCTCGGGGCACGGCGACGTGATCAGCCCCGACGACCCGGTCGCCGCGGTCGGCTCGGGTGGCGCCTTCGCGCAGGCGGCGGCGCTGGCACTCTTGCGCGCGACCGACCTGGGCGCCGAGGAGATCGCGCGGCGCGCTCTCGCGATCGCCGGCGAGATCGACGTGTACACCAGCGGATCCGGCACCATCCTCACGGTCGGCGGCGCCGAGCCGGAGGGCACCGGCGCGAGGCCCGAGGGCGACGACGCCGACGCTGGCGACGCTGCCGCCGAAGGCGCGACCGGAGGCGACGCATGAGTGCGCTCGTCAAGGCGCTCACGGGCCTGACGCCGATCGACATCGTCGCAGAGCTCGACCGCCACATCATCGGCCAATCGAAGGCCAAGCGTGCCGTCGCCGTGGCGCTGCGCAACCACCACCGCCGGCGTCAACTCCCGGAGGCCATCCAGGCCGAGGTGACGCCGAAGAACATCCTGATGATCGGCCCTACCGGGGTCGGCAAGACGGAGATCGCTCGCCGGCTGGCGAAGCTCGCCAAGGCGCCCTTCCTGAAGGTCGAGGCGACCAAGTTCACCGAGGTTGGCTACGTCGGCCGAGACGTCGAATCGATCGTTCGCGACCTGGTGCGTTCGAGCGTGGCGATGGTCGAGGAGGAGCAGCGCGAGCAGGTGCGTGAGCGTGCCCAACGGGCGGCCGACGAGCGATTGCTCGACTCGCTGCTCCCCGGTGGATCGACCGAGGGGCGCGAGCAGATGCGCGTGTTGCTGCGAAAGGGGCAGCTCGACGACCGCACCGTCGAGGTCGAGGTCGAGGACGCGAAGCCGGCGATGAGCATGCCTGGCGTGCCGGGCATGGAAGAGATGGGCGCCAACTTGCAGGACATGCTCAAGCAGTTCATGCCCGCGAAGAAGGTGCGTCGGAGCTTCACCGTGCGCGAGGCGCGCCGGATCCTCGGCGCCGAGGAGGCCGATCGCCTCATCGACCACGACGCCGTGCAACGCGAGGCCGTCATGCGCGCCGAGAACGCCGGGATCGTGTTCCTGGACGAGCTCGACAAGATCGCGGGCGAGGGCAACACGAGCGGTCCGGACGTGTCGGGCGAGGGCGTCCAGCGCGACCTGCTGCCGATCGTGGAGGGCACCCAGGTCAACACCCGCTGGGGGCCGGTGAACACGGACCACATCCTCTTCATCGCGGCCGGGGCGTTCAACGTCTCGAAGCCGTCGGACCTGATCCCGGAGTTGCAGGGGCGCTTCCCCATCCGAGTGGAGCTCGAGGAGCTCTCGGCCGGCGACCTGCAGCGCATCCTGACCCAACCCGAGCACGCCCTGACGAAGCAGTACATCGCGCTGCTCGAAGTCGACGGCACCAGGGTGCGCTTCGACGAATCGGGCATCGTGTCGATCGCCAACTTCGCGGAGAAGGTCAACGCGGAGCTCGAGGACATCGGCGCGCGGCGGTTGCACACCATCCTCGAGACGGTGCTCGAAGACGTGTCGTTCGGCACCAACCTCGGCGACATCGTGGTGGACGAGGCCTACGTCCAGAAGAAGCTCGAGGGGATCGTCGGCGACGAGGACCTCACCCGCTACGTGCTCTGACGGCCCGGCCCCCGCCAGGGGTCGAGCGTCCGGAGACCCAGTCGCCTGAAGCGCTGGGTCTCCCCCGTCGCGAGCCTCGCTTTGCGCGCGACCACGATGCCCGCGACGAGTGCGTCGCGCGTGTCGAGCGTGCGCCCGGCGCTGCGCTCGCGCGCCGTGAGTTCGGCCGCTGCGTGCGCGGCGGCGCGGTCGAAGGGCAGGATGCGTCCCCCGAGGTCGTCGGCGAGCACGGCCGCGAACGCGGCCTCGAGGCGCGCCCTGCGCTCACCGTCGTCGATCTGGGCGAGGCCGGTCTCGAGCTCGGTCACGGTCAGCGTGGTGGTCCACACCGATGCCGGCGCCTGCGCGTCGAGCCAGCGCACCACGTTCGCGTCGGGCTCGGACTGCATGAGCGCCGCCAGGACGGGTGTGTCGAGGACGAGCATCGCTGTGGCGGTCTCCTAGGGTGGGGCGGTCAGCGGGCGGCGTCGGCCGGGTCGAGCAACTCTGCGGTGAGGCCGGCACCCGCGAAGCGACCGGCGAGGCGCGTGCCCAACGGCACGTCGGCGCGGTCGTCAGCGAGCACCGCGTGGCGCAGGATGGTGCGGACCTCCTCCTCGGTCGAGCGGCCGTGTCGCCGCGCCCGCTGCTGGAGCCGTTCCTTCACGTCGTCGTCGAGGTTGCGGACGATCAGCTGTGCCATGTTCACCTCCAAGATTGATATCACGATATCACATCGGCGCGACGCGCATCGGCATCGGTCGGCGCCCAGCGCGCTGCCGACGCCGCGCGTGGACCCGACGACCTCGTTCGCCTCCGTCAGGTGAACGCCGCAACCGACACACGGTCGCGACCCGATCGCTTCGCGGCGTACAGCGCCTCGTCCGCCGCGCGCGTCAACTTCGCCGCGTCGATCCGGGCGCCGGTGGCGACCGCGACGCC
>PWQI01000331.1 GCA_003556805.1 Trueperaceae bacterium
AGGCGAGCCTCCGAGCGGGCACGCACGGGCGCCGCCGCCACGCTCTCGGCCGCGGCGGCGACGTGTCGCGGGGGTGTGAGAAGCGCCGGATGAGACCGCGTTCGGTCGTGTACCCTCCCGTATGCGACTCAGGATGCTGGGTGGCCTCGAACTCGAGGGCGCTCGGTTGCGGCGACCCAAGCCGTTGCTCGTACTCGCGTACGTGCTGTTGGAGGGGCCGCAGCGTCGGCGGACGTTGGCCGACCGGTTCTGGCCGGGAGCGATCGATGCGCGCGACAGCCTGAGCACGACGCTCCGGCGTCTGCGCGGCGTGCTCGGGTCGAGCCTCGTCGCCGACGCGGATCGCGTCGCGGCAACGTTGCCGCACGACGTGAGCGTGTTCGAGGAGGCGGTCCGCCGAGGCGAGCCCGATGACGTCGTGGACGCCTACGGCGGGGCGTTTCTCGACGGCCTGGCGTTGAGCCTGGGCGCCGAGGTCGAGGATTGGATCGTCGAGACGCGGGAGCGACTCGCCGGTCTGGCGCGTCGCGCGTACCTGACCCAGGCGCGCCGGGCGCTCGACTGCGGTGACACGGCCACGGCCGCACGTCTCGGCGAGGCCGCCTGGACGTTGCCCCACGCCCCACCGCTCGAGCGGCGCGACCTCGAGACGATGGCGTGGCTGCTTCGTTCGTCGCGCAGTCCGTTGCTCGCCGACGTCGAGCGCGAGGCGAGCCAGCTCGGTGTCGCGATCGAGCATGACGTGGCCGCGTCGGCCGCGGCCCTGGATGGACGGATCGTCGTTCCATCGGCGACCACGGCGTTCATCGGCCGTGAGCGGGAGATCGCGGAGGTCATGGCGGTCTTCGCCCGGCCCCACGGGCGTCTCGTCACGCTGCATGGGCCGGGCGGTGCGGGCAAGTCGCGCCTCGCGGTCGAGGTGGTTCGGAGGCTCGTTCAGGACGATGCGGCGTTCGATGCTGCCGCCGTCGTGTCGTTGGAGGCGGTTGCGAGCGCCGACCTCGTCGGCGACGCCGCGCTCGCGGCACTGGGCCTGGTCGCCTCGGGTGACCTCCCCTCCGAGCGCCAGGTGATCCGAGCGATCGGAACGCGTCGCGTCGTGCTCGTCCTCGACAACCTCGAGCACCTGCTCGATGCCGGGCCCTTCGTCGCGCAGCTGGTTCGATCCTGCCCCTCGGTGCGCGTCGTGGTGACCTCCCGGGTTCCGCTGCAGCTGGCCGACGAGCATCGCATCGCGATCGACGGTCTGCCGGTCGAGTCGGGCGGCGACGAGGACGCCGCCGTCACGCTGCTGTGGGACCGGATGCGGCGGGCCGGAGCACCGCCGGGTACCGCAGAGGACGCGCGACGCGTGTGCCGGATTCTCGACGGGAGCCCGCTCGCGATCGAGTTGGCGGCCGCCATGACGCGCACCGTGCCGCTCGACGCGCTGGCGAGCCTGCTCGACGATGACCTGCATGTGCTGGTGAGCCGTGATCCGACCGTTCCCGCCCGCCACCGCAGCCTGCACGCAACGCTCGACGTCTCGTGGCGGATGCTCGGCCAGCGCGGCCAGGATGCCTTGGCGCGCCTCGCCGTGTTCAGCGGCGGCTTCGCGCTTCGTGACGCGGAGGCGGTCGCAGGCGTCGATCGCCGCATGCTGGCCGACCTGGTCGACGCGTCGCTGGTCCGCGCCTTACCAGGCGGTCGCTTCGAACGCCACCCGCTCATCGGGCAGTTCCTGAGCGAGAAGCTGGCGGCGCAGCCGGCGCTCGAGCAGGACGTGCGTCGTCGCCACGCGGCCTACTACCTCGACGAGGTGCGCGATCGCGGCGACGCGATGCTCGGGCCGGAGGCGACGCAGGCGGCCGCGTGGCTCGAGGCGTCCCTCGCGAACGTGCGCGCAGGCTGGTCATGGGGTGTCGTGCATCGGGATCTCGAGCGGCTTTCGGAGGCGGCGTGGACGCTCGGGCACTTCGCGGAGATGCGTGGTCGCCTGAGGGACGTCGTGGCGATGCTCGACGAGGCGGCTGGGACCGCTGGTGAGCGGTCGGTCGATGCCGCTTCACACCGCATCGGTGCGGTGCTCGCCAGTCGCGCGTTCGTGCTGGCGCGCTTGGGTCGTTACGAGTCGGCGCTCGCGCAGGCACGCGAGGCCCTGACCGCGCTGGAGGGCTCAGCTTCGCCGTCTGGTGCATGGGGTCGCTGGGGAGCGCGACAGGGGATGGCGCTGTCCCTGGCTGCGCTGGGACGACTCGACGATGGTCTTGCGTTGGTGCGCGAGAACATCGACGCATGTCGCGCTGAGCGGGCCCCGTGGACCGCCGAGCCGCGCTGGAGGCGAGGACTCGACGTGATGGAGGGGACGTCGCACGAGACGCTGGCCATGGTCGCGATCCAGGGTGATGCGTTCGAGGTGGCACTCGAGCACCTCGACCACGCCGTCGCGCTCCTTACCCCCCATGGTGCGTACGGCCTCGGCTACATCTACTGGAGCCTCGGTCAGGCGTACCTCGGTATGGGTGCGGTCGATACGGCCGACACGCATCTGCAGGCTGGCCTGCGCTTCGCCGCGGCGACCGGATTCCGGAACCAGATGGGACGGTTGCTCCACGAGTCCGCCCGTGTGCGACTACGACGCGGCGACGCAGTGTCCGCAGACGCCGCGTGCGCGCGTGCCATCGCGCTGGCCATCGAGGGAGGCGACAGCGCGCTCGAGGCGGGCGCGTGGGCGGCGCATGGCCTCGCGGCGCTTGCGGCTGGGCGAACCGATGACGCGCGGGCGCGGTTCCGCGCATCGATCGGCGTCGCTCGCGAAGCAGGGTGCTTCCCCGCCGCCATGGAGGCCGTCGACGGGCTCGCCACGCTGGCTGCAGCGGAGGGGAGCGAGGGTGAGGCCGTGCGCCTCTCCGCGTTCGTTCGCGCTTCGCCTCACGCTCCTGCGGCGCTCGCGGCCGCCGCCGACGAGCGCTTGGCGTGCCTCGCCGGCCGCATGGATGCGGACACGTTCCAGCGGTACCACGAACTCGGAGCGACGGCGTCCGTGGAGCGGGTGTTCATGGCCCCGTGATGGCGTGATCGGCAGCCCACGTCGACGCGCGGGTGAACGCGGGCGCTCAGGCGTCCAGCAGCTGGGCGACGACCGCAGCCAGATCGCGACCCTCGTGCGAGCCCGGTGCGTAGCCGCGACGGATCAGGTCCGCCGCGATCCAGGCTGGTGTCGAGGTGTCGCACCCGAGTCCGC
>PWQI01000065.1 GCA_003556805.1 Trueperaceae bacterium
ACGCTGTACAGGTGCTTCCGGACCAGGTCTTCGTGATCGCGCAGGGCGGTGCGCAGGTCGGTGAAGATGACGCCGGCCTGCTTCAGCCGCCGGTCCTCGCGTACCAACTCGCCACCCTTGAGCACCAGCGTGCCCTCGGCGTCGGAGTCGGTGATGCGCATGGCGATGCGGTCCGAGACGCCCGTGTCGCGAGGGGCGTCGACGAGTTCGAGCCCGTCGATCGCGAAGCGGTTGAGCTGGGTGTAGCGCCAGCGCTCGTCCCTACCCGTCGGGAAGGGTGTCGCTTGATAGGTGCGCCAGGCGGCGCGGCGCTCGTCCGCGAGCCAGTCGGGCTCGCCTAGGCGGGCGATCAGCGCCTCGAGCGCCTCCGCCGTCAGGACGGCGCCGTCGGTCAGGGTCGCCACGTCAGCCGACGCTCCCTTCCATCTCGAGCTCGATCAGGCGGTTGAGCTCGACGGCGTACTCGAGCGGCAACTCCTTCGCGACCGGGTCGAGGAAGCCGCGCACGATGAGCGCCATCGCAGCGTCTTCCGGCAGTCCGCGCGACATCAGGTAGAAGATCTGCTCGTCGTTCAGCTTCGAGACGGTCGCCTCGTGGCCCACGTGCGCGGTCTTCTCGTTGATCTCGATGTACGGGTAGGTGTCGGTCATGGCGTGCTCGTCGAGCAGCAGCGCGTCGCACTCGACGTTCGAGCGGGCGTTGGTGGCCCCCTCGTGGATCTGCACCAAGCCACGGTAGCTGCTGCGGCCCGTCCCCTTCGAGATCGACTTGCTCACCACGCTGCTGGTGGTGTTCGGGGCGGCGTGGATCACCTTGGCGCCGGCATCCTGATGCTGACCGTCGGTGGCGAAGGCGATGGAGAGGACCTCGCCGTGAGCGCCCTCGCCCATCAGATAGGTGCTGGGGTACTTCATCGTGACCTTGGAGCCGAGGTTGCCGTCGAGCCAACCCATCGAGGCGCGCTCGCCCACGATGGCGCGCTGGGTGACGAGGTTGTAGACGTTGTGCGACCAGTTCTGGATGGTGGAGTAGCGCACGTTGGCGCGGTCCTTGACGATGATCTCGATCACACCGGAGTGGAACGAGTCGCTGTTGTACGTCGGCGCCGTGCAGCCCTCGATGTAGTGGAACTTGCTGCCGGGCTCGCCGATGATCAGGGTGCGCTCGAACTGCCCCATCGACTGGGCGTTGATCAGGAAGTACGCCTGCAGCGGTACCGAGATCTCGACACCGGCGGGCACGTAGACGAACGAGCCGCCCGACCACACGGCGCTGTTGACGGCCGCGAAGTAGTTGTCCTCGGGTGGCACGACGGTCGCGAAGTGCTCCTTGAAGATCTCAGGGTGCTCCTGCAGACCGGTCTCGGTGTCCAGGAAGATGACACCCTGCTTCTCCCACTCCTCCTTGAGCGAGTGGTACACCATCTCGGACTCGTACTGGGCGCCGACGCCGGCGAGCATCTTCTGCTCGGCCTCGGGGATGCCGAGGCGCTTGTAGGTCTCGCGCACCTCCTCCGGGACGTCGTCCCACGAGTTGGTCCCCTTTCGGTCCTGAGGGCGGATGTAGAAGAAGATCTCGTCGAAGTTCAGGTGCGACAGGTCCGGGCCCCACTTCGGGCGCCCCTTCTTCTCGGCGATCTCGAACGCGCGGAGTCGGAACTTCATCATCCACTCCGGCTCGTTCTTCATGTAGCTGAGCTTCTCGATCACGCGCTTGTTCAGCCCGCGCTCGGACTTGTACGAGTAGTTCTCGGCCAGCTGGAAGTCGTACTGCCGGGTGTGGTCCAAGCCCTCGAGCTTCGCAGCATCGGGGTGGTCGTTGATCGGGCGCAGGTCAGACATGGTGGTTCCTCTCGCGCTCTCGCGTAGCGGTCGGCTTCGGGGCGGTCAGGCGTGCGCGACGGCGTCGCCGCTGGCGGTGATCCCGTGCTTCTCGCGGATCCAGTCGTAGCCCTTGGCGTCGAGGTCCATCGCCAACTCCTTGGGACCGCTCTCGATGACGCGGCCGCTGGACATCACGTGGACCACGTCGGGGACGATGTAGTTGAGCAGCCGCTGGTAGTGCGTGATCACCAACGCGCCGAAGTCCGGACCGCGCGCCGCGTTGACACCGTTCGCGACGACCTTCAGCGCGTCGACGTCGAGGCCCGAGTCGCTCTCGTCGAGGATCGCGTAGCGGGGCTCGAGCACGAGCAGCTGCAGCACCTCCGAGCGCTTCTTCTCGCCGCCGGAGAAGCCTTCGTGCAGGTTGCGCTCGATGATCGACTCGTCCCAGTCGAGAGCCTTCACCGCGCGCTGGAGCTTGGCGTAGAACTCCATGACGCCTACCTCGTCGCCCTCTTCGCGTCGCGCGTTGAGCGCCAGGCGGAGGAAGTTGGCGATCGAGACGCCGGGCACCTCGACCGGGTACTGGAAGGCCAGGTACAGGCCGGCGCGGGCACGCTCGTCGGGCTCGAGCTCGAGGACGCTCTCGCCGTCGATCAAGATGTCGCCTTCCAGGACCTCGTAGCTAGGGTCGCCGGCCATGAGCTTGGCGAGCGTCGACTTGCCCGAGCCGTTCGGCCCCATGAGCGCGTGGACCTCCCCGCTCGGGACGATCAGGTCGACGCCCTTGAGGATCGTCTCACCACCCGCGATGCGGGCGTGCAGGTTGCGGATCTCGAGCCGGTTGTCGCTCATCGCTTCACCTCGTGCGCCGACGATCGTCGGCTGGAACGGCCGTGGCCGCGTGTGTGGGGATTGGCGGCCCGCTGCGGACCGCTTCACGTCGTGTCGAGCCCTCGTCACGGCCGTGGCCGTTTCTCGGACTCGTTCCGATTTGGATTATATACCGAGTGGAGTGGTCGGGTATGGAATCTGCGACGCGCTCAGCCGCGGCGCCGATCGCGGGTCGCCCAGGTGGGAACCTGGTCAGCGACCGCGACGCCACCACAAGCCGAAGAGCCCGCGGCGCTTCGGCGCGTCGCCCTCGGCAGGCGGCCCCTCGGTCCCAGTGTCGCCGCCGGGAGCCGTCGTGTCGTCGCTCGGCACCGGTGTCGCCACCTTGCCGCGCGCCGCGCGACCCGTCGCAAGCGGGACCGGGGTCGTCGCGGAACCTGCGGAGGCCTCTCCGAGCGCAGCACGGTAGGCCTCGAGGAAGGCGTGGACGTTCTGGTAGCGCTTCGTGGCGTCGCGCGACATCGCTCGCATCACCAC
>PWQI01000319.1 GCA_003556805.1 Trueperaceae bacterium
CGCACGCTGGCGTCCACCAGGTCGAGCAGGCCACGCAGCGTCTGGTCCTCGGGGAGCGAGTCGACG
Source organism: Trueperaceae bacterium (assembly GCA_003556805.1). GTDB lineage: Bacteria > Deinococcota > Deinococci > Deinococcales > Trueperaceae > CSSed10-48. The sequence continues at coordinate 67 of PWQI01000319.1, forward strand.
TTGGCGAGCTCGTCGAGGTAGGCCTGCCGCACACCCTCGAGGCGCTCGGCGCGCTCGTCGTCGGTCAGGGCGAGGTCGGGGTCGAACTTGGCCTCGAACGCCTCGACCAGGTAGCGCGCGGCGACCGGGTGCGACAGCAGCGTCTCGTTGACGAAGCGCCGGCTCACGACGGCGACGAGTTGCCCGTAGTACATCTGCAGCGTCCGCAGGAGCGCCACCTGGCGCAGCGTCAGGCCGGCGTAGAGCACCAACCGGTTCAGGCGGTCGTGCTCGCCGTCGCCGCGCAACAGGGCCGTGGAGGCGTCGATCAGGCGCTCGCCGTCGCGGCGCACGTCGATGGCGTCGCCGTGCTGGTCTTGGACCTTGAACACCTCGATGCCGCGCTCCTCGCCATCGACGACGGCGACGTAGGCGGTCTGCTCGAGCACGCGGAAACCGAGGTTCTCGAGCAGCGGCAGCACGTCCGAGAGCACGAAGCGCGTGCCGGCGTGGTAGACGCGCAGCAAGGTGGCGGGCACGCCGCGGCGCTCGTCGACCGGGTTGACGAGGTCGACCCTGACGACGCCGTCGCCGAGGGCCTCGAGCTGCTCGACGTCGCGCACCACGCGACCCGCGCTCGTGTCGGCGCGGTAGCGCTCGTCGAAGGCGCGCAGGTAGCGCTCGGCGAGGCGGCGACCATGCGCCTCGCCGTACGCCTGCAGCAGCCGTTCGCGGACGTGGTCCTCCCAGTTCCGGGCCAGGTCGGCGACCTCGCGCTCGAGCCCCTTGAGGTCGATGTCGCGCGCGAGCACGTCGGTGGTGAAGAAGAAGTGCAGGCGCACCTGCCCCTCGTCCTCGCCCATCGCAAGCTGGTAGTCGACGTGCGACGCGGCGAGGGCGCTGGCGAGGTGCTGTTGGATGCGGCGCCGCGCCTCGGCGTCGAAGCGGTCGCGCGGCAAGATGACCATCATCGCCACGCCCCGCGCGAGCGGGTCGGGGCGCAGCGTCAGTCGCACGCCGCGCTCCTGCTCGAGGCTGAGGATGGTGCGGATCTCGCGCAGCAGCGTCGGCGCATCGGCCCAGAACAGGTCGGCGCGCGGCAGGCTGTTGAACACCTCGACGATCGCCTTGTAGTCGTGCGAGCCGGGTGGGGCGCCGTCGAGCTCGAGGACCTTGCGCAGGGTGCGGCGCAGGATGGGGATCTGCTCGGCCGGCGTGAGGTGGGCCTTGCTCGTCAGCAGCCCCAGGAAGCGTCGTTCGCCCAGCACCTGCCAACCGTCGCCGAGCTGCTTGACGCCGATGTAGTCCATGCGCGCGGCCCGGTGCACGGTGCTCTCGGCGTTGGTCTTGGTGACCACCACCACGCGGCCGCCGAGCACACGTTCGCGCAGCCCGTTGGGGAGCTGCCGCACGGGCACGGGAGCGCGGTAGCCGCTGTCGTCGGTCTTGCGCAGGATGCCGAGGCCGGAGCCCGGCGTCAACCGCAGCGCCTGTTCACCGTCGACGTCGATCAGGTCGTACTCGCGGTAGCCGAGGAAGACGAAGTGCTCGTCGAGCAGCCACGCCAGGAACGCCGCGTACTCCTCGACCTCTTCGGCGCGCTCGCGGTGGCGCCCCTGGGCACCGCGAGCCCGCAGCGCCTGCAGGTACTCGCGCGTCTCCTCGGCCCGCTGGCGAATGGCCTGGTAGTCGTCGGTGGCCAGCCTGACGTCGTCGAGGACGCGCCGCACGGCGTCGCTGAGGCGGTCCAGGCGCGCCTGGTCGTCTTCGCGCTCCACGACGAACAGCTCGAAGGCGATGCGCTCGGAGCCCTCGACCATCGCACCGCCGGGCGCAACGATGGCCTCGACGCGGCCCGCCGCGTCGCGCCGCATGCTGTAGATCGGGTGCAGCAAGTGCACGAGCTCGACGCCTTGCCGGCGCAGCTCGTTGCGCACCGAGTCGACGATGAACGGACGGTCGGCGAGGGCCAGGCGCAGGATCGTGAACGGTGCCTCCCAACCGTCGGCACGGTAGGTGGGGTTGCGCGCCTCGACGATCATCGGGGCGTCGCCCAAGCGCTCGACGAAGGCGAGGCCGTCGCGCGCCATCGCGTAGAGGGCGTCGGCGTCGAACTGCTCGAAGAAGGCCTCGTCGGCCTTCGCGAACAGACGCTCGGCGAAGGCGGCGAGACGCTCGGCGTCTGCGCCGCCTTCCTTGGCGATGCGACTGGTGACCTGCTGGATCGTGGCCGGCATGCGAAGACCCACCTCTCGTGGCGACGGCGAGACGCGAGCGGGGCTGAGTCGAGGCGCGTCCGCTGGGAATACAAGGCGTACGCTCCAGTGTACCGTGACCCTCGCACGGCCAGGCACGCGGTAGACTCCCCCGCGATGCACCGCCTGCTGCCACTCGCCTTCGCCGCCGCGCTCGTCGTGATCGATCAAGTGAGCAAGGCCTGGGTGGTCGCCACGGTGCCCCTCGGCGTCCGCGAGCACACCCTCGGTCTCGGCTTCCACATCACCCACACCCGCAACAGCGGCGCCGCGTTCGGCCTGCTGCGCGACCTGCAGTGGGTGGTGGGGCCGGTGCTGATCGACGCCACGGTCCTGCTCGGGCTGCTGAACCTGCTGGTCAGCGTGGCGCTCGTCGCCTACCTGCTGCTGCGCGGCCAGCGTCTGGACCGCATCACGCGGGCCGCGGCCGTGCTGGTGTTGGCAGGCGCCGCCGGCAACATGATCGACCGCCTGCGCCTGGGATACGTCGTCGACTTCGTCGATTTCCAGGTCGGCAGCTTCGACTTCGCCGTCTTCAACGTCGCCGACGCCTGCATCGTGATCGGTGCTGGGCTGCTGCTGGTCGCGGGGTTCGTCGGCGAGCGTGGCACGCCGGCGGGGCGCGCCGATGCCGGGGGCGATCGGTCGCCGGCAGACTCAGCGAACGAGCCGCACGAAGCGACGCCGGCCGACCAGGTCGGCCGCTAGCCCCGCCTGGGGCCACCCGACGGCCAGCGCCTCGCGTGCGAAGCGCTCGGCGTTGCGGGCATCGAGCTCCCACCACACCACCGCACCGGGGCGCAGCGCCTTCCAGGCCTGCGCGCGCAGGCGCCGAGCCACGCTCAACCCCTCGCGGCCGGCGAACAGCGCCGCGTCCGACTCCCAGGCGAGTTCGGGCGGCAGCGTGCCGCGATCGCTCTCGGGTAGATACGGCAAGTTGGCGACGAGCAGGTCCGCCCCGCGCGCGGCCGCGCGCAACCGGGGGTGCTCCAGCAGGTCGGCGCGGCACACCGTGATGGCCAGGCCCAGCGCACGCGCGTTGCGGCGCGCGAGGGCCAGCGCCGCCGGATCGACGTCGGAGGCCACGATGCGCGCGAGCGGCCGCCGCGCCGCGAGCGCGAGCGCGACGGCGCCGCCCCCGGTCCCGACGTCGATCACCGTGGTGGGTCGCGCCTCGCTCAGGTCGGCGAGGGCGTGCTCGACCAGCGCCTCGGTCTCGGGGCGCGGCACCAGGACACCGGGCCGGACCGACAACCGCAGGCCGTGGAACTCGGTCACGCCGAGCACCACCTGCAGCGGCTCGCGTGCGCAGCGCCGCTCGAGGACGCGCGCCAAGCGGCGCCGTTGCGACGTCGAGAGCGGTGTGTCTGGGTGGAGGCGCTGGCGCGCCGGCGCGAGGCCGGTCACCGCCTCGAGCAGCCACGACGCCTCGGCGGCGGCCGCGCCCACCCCGGCCGCCGCCAGCCGGGAGCGCGCCTGGCGCCAGGCCGCCCCGAGCGTTCGCTCGGGCAGCGCGGTGCGACCAGGCGCAGCGGCCCCGCTCGGGCTGGCGGCGGCCACGGACGTCAGTCCGCGCTCTGGATGACCACCCGGCGCGCGCGCCCCTCGCCCGTCGATTCGCTGACCACGTCGCCCTCGTCGGCGACGACCATGTGCACGATGCGGCGTTCGGCGGCGCTCATGGGCTCGAGCTCGACCGCGTGTCCGGCCTTGCGCACGCGCGCGATGGCGCGCTGCGCCGTCTGGCGCAGCCGCTCGTCGCGGCGGCGCTTGTAACCACCGACGTCGATGACGACCCGGATCGGCTCGGCGTCGCCCTTGTTCACCACCGCGTTGGCGAGGAACTCGAGCGCCGCCAGCGTGCGGCCGCCCTTGCCGATCAGGCGTCCGGCGTCGCCGCCACTGATCTCGGCCAGGATCTCGTCGCCGCGGTCGACGACGTCGACGGCGTAGGCGGCGTCGAGGTCGAGCAGCAGGTGGACGAGGAAGGTCTCGGCGCGTTCGCGCGGGTCGAGGTCGTCGGGGATGACGCCGCCGATCCCGTACGCACCCATCGCCGTCTCCATGTCGAGGATCTCGCCATCGTCGTCAGCGCCGTCAGCGTCGGCGTCTCCGGCGTCGGCGCCAGCGTCGTCGTACCCCTCGTCGTCGTAGCGCTCCTCCTCGACCTCTTCGGCCTCGCCGAGCACGCCGTCCTGCTCGCGCTCGTCGTCGACATCGATGCCCAAGCCCTCGAGATAGCTGTCCAGATCGCGTTCAGGCACGGCTGCTCCTCGTCCTCACTTGGCCTTCGCGGGCACGGCTGGGGCTGGCGGCGGCGTCTGACCGCGGCTCAGCAACCAGTACTGGAAAACCTGTACGCCCATGCTTACCACGAAGTACACCAGCACCCCAGAGGGGAAGTTGACGATGATGAAGACGAACACCAGGTTGATGATGATCGACTGGCGCAGCATCGTCGGGTTGTTGCGAGCCGAGTACCACGATTGCCCGAGCATGACGGCCACGTACAACGCTGGCAGGATGTAGAACGGATCGGCGAGGCCCAGATCGGGGATCCACAGGAAGCCCTCGTTGAACTCGAAGTTCACGAACACGCGCCACAGGATGATGAACAGCGGCATCTGCAACAGGATCGGCAGGCAACCGCCAGCCGGGTTCACCCCGGCCTCCTTGTAGAGCTTCATCATCTCCTGCGAGAGCTTCTCGCGGTCGTCCTTGTACTTCTTCTGCAGCTTCTGCATCTCCGGCTGCAGCTTCTGCATGCCGAACATCGACTTGGTCTGCGTCGTGATCAGCGGTGCCACCAGGACGCGGAAGCCCAGCGTCAGCACGATGATCGACAGCCCCCACGACGGCACGTACTCGTGGATGAACATGAGCGTCGCCAGGATCCACAGCGACAGTCGGCCCAGGATGTTGGGGTTGAACAGGCCCGGCAGGTCCAGGTACCCCTCCTGGAAGAAGCGCACCAGCTCGTTCTTCCCCAGGTACGTGCCCAGCACCATCGTCGTCTCGCCCTCGCCGAGCGGCTTCTGCATCGCGGCGCGACCGCCACCGAGCGAGATCCCCTGCAGCGGCGCGCCGTTGCCTCGCACGAGCACGATGGCGTTGCCGGTGTTGTTCGCGGCGGACTGCAGCGACACGTAGCTCGGGTCGTCGACCGGCGCCGTGATCGGGTTCAGCGCGAACGTCGTCGACTGGCCGATCTTGATCGTCGGGCTCTGCTGCCGCGCGATGCCCGGGAAGGCGTACTGCACCACCGTCGCCGTGGCGGCGACCGCCGCATCGTCGTCGCCGTCATCGCCGTCGGCAACCGGGTCGTCGCTCGCGAGCGGCGTGAGCGTGACCTCGGTGCGCAGCGTCTGCTCGACGTTCGAGATCACGATCGTCTTGTCGACCTGGTAACCGGGCAACGTGTAGGCGAAGCGCCCCTCGAACTCGACCTCGGTGAGTCGCGTCCAGCTCCCCTCGACGTTCTGCGGACGGTGGTACTCGCCGTCGAGCAGGATCGCGCCGCCGGGGAACGGGGCCTCGCGCGGGATCAGGTTGTCGGCGTTGTTGCTCGCGTAGTTCGGGAGGTTCTGCCCCTTCTGGAACTTCGCGAACGCCGCGACGACCTCGCCGGCCTCGGAGAAGAACACGTCGACGCCTTTGGTCGGCACGCGGTCGACGCGCTGCTCGAGGTCGGCGCACCAGAAGCTGGTCGGCGCCGGGCCGGCGCAGTGCTCCTGCAACTGGGTGAAGTCACGGAACTCGCTGGCCGTGAAGGGCGTCGGACCGAAGGGCTCGCGCATGCTCGTGGGCATGAGGCAGGCCGAGAGCAGGAACGGCGCGAGCACGGCGAATGCCCAGAGCGCTGGGCGCGCCCGGAAGCCGCGGCGCGCGCGAAGGGCGGGGCGGGGGGGGTGGTGCGTCAAGGTTCCTCCGTGGCGGCCCCGGTGGGGTGCGGGGCGCCCTCGAGACGGGCGTCGACGACGCGATGTGCACCGCGTCGTGGGGGCGGGACGGGGTCGAACCCGCCCGGGTGCCAAGGGTGGCAGCGCAGCACCCTCGCGCTCGCGAGCCACAGCCCCCGCAGCACGCCATGCACGCGCACGGCGTCCACTGCGTAGCTGCTGCAGGTGGGGTGGAAGCGGCAACTGGGCACGGGCTTCAGCGGCGACAGGAAGCGGCGGTAGAGCGCGAGTGGCGCGAGGGTCAGGCGTTGCGCCAGGCTGAGGCGCTCGACGCCAGCGGCGCCATCCGCGGCGCCGTGTGCGGCGCCGTGCGCGCACGCCGCGTCGTGCACGCGGCCACGCTCGACACCGGACGCGCCGTCTCGGCTCACGCTGCTCCGCCATGGGCTACGGCGCCCTGCGAGCCCTGCGAGCCGGTAGGTGCGCGGCCCGATGACGCCCTGGCGTCCTCTGAACGGTCCCGTCCTGGACCGCTGGGCTTCTCGAGGGCGCGCTCGAGCGCGCGCAGCAGCGCGGCCGAAAGCGCCTGGAAGTCGGCGGCGGCGGCGCTTGGGCGGACGATCACGAGCAGGTCGTACGAGGCTCGCCGGCCGGCCGCGGCGCATGCGACGAGGTGGGCCCGCAGCGCCTCGCGCAGCCGGCGCCGAATGCGGTTCCGGACGACGGCCTTGCCGACCTTCCGGCTCACGACGAAGCCGACCCGCACGTAGCCGACGCGGGTCGGTCGAAGCCGGACGCTGAGGTGCTGGCTGCCACCGGTTCGTCCCTTCCGTAACCGCTGGAACGCCCGGTCGCCCGTCAAGGAACGGAGGACCGGTCCGCTGGTCAGCGGTCGGATACGCTCAGGCGTTGACGGCCCTTCGCGCGGCGACGCTTGATGACGTTGCGGCCGGCGGCCGTCTTCATGCGCGCGCGGAAGCCGTGGGTCTTGGCGCGCTTGCGCCGGTTCGGCTGGTAGGTGCGCTTCATCGCGATCTCCTTCCGATCGTCTCGTCCGTGCGGCGCGGTGCGTCAACCGTGACGACCGTCATGCCACGACCACCGCCGCCCCGAAGACCGCGCGACACGCCTGCTCGCGCTTGGCCCGGACGCGCCGGGGGGCGCGCCAGAGGCACGCCGTACAGCCCGCGAAGGATAGCACACGCGCGGGCGGGGCGGGTGAAGCGCCGCACGTGTCTCAGCGCGCGTCCGGACGAGCCGCGCTGGGCGCAGCGTACGGACCCAGGGCACCGGCCACGTCGAGCAAACGGCGCTCGCCCCAGGCGCGTCCGATCAGCTGCGCTCCGGCGGGGAGGCCGTCCTCGGCAGGCCCAGCCGGCAGGCTCAGCGCCGGCAGGCCCGCCAGGTTCGCGAGGCAGGTGCTGACGTCGCCGAGGTACACCGCCAAGGGGTCGTCAAGCCGCTCCCCGAGCGGCCAGGCGACGGTCGGCGCGGTCGGCGCGATCAGCATGTCGACACCCTCCAGGGCTCGCTCCAACGCCTCGGCGATCAGACGTCGGACACGCGCCGCCCTACCGAAGTAGGCGTCGAACGCGCCCGCCGAGAGCACGAAGCTGCCGAGGAGCACGCGTCGCCGCACCTCGGGCCCGAGACCGCGGGCGCGGCTGCGGCGGCTCACCAACGTCTGGCCGTCGCCGTCAGCGCCGACGCGCACGCCGTAGACGCTGCCATCGAAGCGCGCCAGGTTGCTCGACGCCTCGGCCGTGGCGATGACGTAGTACGTCGCCACCGCGTGGGCGACCTCGGGCACGCTGCGCTCCTCGATCGTCGCGCCGGCCTCGCGCAGCCGCTCCACCACGCGCTCGACCGCGCTCCGGACGCCGGGAGCGACGCCGAGCGTGAACAGCTCGGGTACGACGGCGACGCGCAGGCTCGGCGCGAGCGCGGACAGGTCCTGCGCCACCGGCAAGGGGCCGACCTCGGCCGCCGGTCGCGCCGCGCTGGTCGCGTCGAACGGATCGGCGCCGGCCATCAGCGCCAGCGCCGTGGCGGCGTCCTCGGCATCGAGCGTCAACACCCCCACCTGATCGAGCGAACTGCCGTAGGCGACGAGGCCGTAGCGCGACACCCGCCCGTAGGTCGGCTTGATCCCCAGGACCCCGCAGAACGCCGCGGGTTGGCGCACGGAGCCACCGGTGTCGGTGCCGAGCGCGAGCGGCACGACGCCGGCCGCCACGGCCGCCGCCGACCCCCCGGAGCTACCACCGGTCACGCGCTCGGGGTGCAGCGGGCTGCGAACAGGTCCGGCGTCGGCGAACTCCGTGCTGCTCCCCATGCCGAACGCATCGAGGTTGGTGGTCGCGATCACCACCGCCCCCGCCGCTCGCAGGCGCCCGACGGCGGTGGCCTCGAAGGGGGAACGGTGCTCGCGCAGGACGGCGGCGCCGGCGGTGGTGCGCACCCCGGCCACGCACAGGTTGTCCTTCACGGCGATCGGGACGCCCGCGAGCGGCCCCGGGTCACGTCCGTCGCCAACCGCCCGATCGACCGCCCGGGCGGCCTCGATCGCTCCCCGGTCGTCGATGGTGACGAAGGCGTTGGTGTGCTCCTGGGCGGCGTGGGCGCGAGCCAACGCGGCGCGCACCTCGTCCTCCGCCGAGCACGCCCGCGAGCGGACGTCGGCGGCGATGGTCCGGGCGCTGCGCATCCGCGGCATCCTACCAGGCGCTCCCTCCAGCGCGACCGTGCTGTGCGGAATTCTTCGTCCTGCGCCCCGGTGTGGCTCGCCTATACTCGCCCTGTGCAGGACGATCCACCAAGCCGCGACACGGGCGCGCCCCCAGCAGCACGCAGGGTCAAGGCGGCGCCCGATCGACGCGGTGCGTCGGAGCGCGGCACGCGCGTCGAGGTCGGCGGCGCCAGCGACGCCGGCAAGGTCCGCGTCGTGAACCAAGACGCATTCTGGGTCGGTGAGATCCCCGGCAAGGGGACCCTCGCCGTGGTCGCGGACGGCATGGGCGGCCACCAGACCGGCGAGGTCGCCAGCCAGCAGGCCGTACAGACCTTCCGCGAGTCGTTCGATCGTTCGCGGGCCACGCCGCCGGCCGCGATGGCACGGGCCTCGCAGGCCGCCAACCTGGAGATCTACGAGTACGCGCTCGAACACCCCGAACACCGCGGCATGGGCACCACCCTCACGACGGTGCTGATCGACGACCAGGTGGCGATCGTCGGGCACGTCGGCGACTCGCGTGCCTACCTGGTGCGCGACGGCGCCATCGAGCAGCTCACGCACGACCACTCCTGGGTCGCCGATCGCGTCCGCCAGGGGCTCCTGACCGACGACGAGGCCCGCCGCCATCGCTGGCGCAACGTGATCACCAACGCGCTCGGCGCCACCACGGCGTTCAAGCTCGACCTCCACCACTTCGAGCTGCGCGAAGGCGACCGCCTGCTGCTGTGCAGCGACGGCATCTCGATGCTGCTCTCCGAGCTGATGATGCAGCAGATCATCAGCGACAACACCCCACAGGAAGCGGCGGAGCGCCTGGTCGAGGAGGCGAACGATCGCGGCAGCCCCGACAACGTGACCGCCGTCGTCCTGCGCATCGAGGCCGTGTCGACGCGGACCAAGCGCTACGCCCTGCCCGAGCGCGACGATGCCTCGATCGACATCACCGACACGATGTCGGGCATCCGCCGAGTCGAGGACGCGTTCCCCAGCCGCGGCCCGCTCGCGACCCTGCGCAAGCAAGCGTGGTACCCGTACCGCATGTGGATCGTGGGATCGGCCTACCTGCTGTTGTTGTTCGTCCTGTTCTCGTTCTGGCGCGCCGCCGCCGCTTGACGCAGCGCCGAACCGGTCGTCCGAGCGCCGACCGCACGGCCAGCCCTTACCCCGGCGACCACGTAGACTCGGGCATGCGCGACATCGTCAGCACCACCAACGCACCCGCCGCCATCGGACCCTACTCGCAAGCCGTCGGGATCGGTGGCCTCCTGTTCACGTCGGGGCAGATCCCGCTCCTGCCGGACGGCTCGCTGGTCGAGGGCGACGTCGAGGCGCAGACGCGCCAGGTCCTCAGCAACCTCGCAGCCGTGCTCGAGGCCGGGGGCAGCTCGCTCGACCAGGTGGTCAAGTGCACGGTGTTCCTCGCGGACATGAACGACTTCGCGGCCGTGAACGCCGTCTACGCGGAGGCCTTCACGAGCGAACCGCCCGCTCGTTCCGCCGTCGAGGTGGCCAGGCTGCCGCGCGACGTCATGGTCGAGATCGAGGCCGTGGCCCTGCGCTCGGCGCGTTGAGCGCACGCCGCTCACACGCCGGCCACTCGCCGATCGGTCACACCAGGACGAACGCGACGTAGACGAGGTACGCCGCCAGCAGGGCGGCGCCCTCGCGACGTCCGACGCGCCAGCCGGTGATGGCGATCGGCGCCACCACGGCGGCGAACAGCAGCATCACGAGCAGGTCGACGCGCAATGCGGTCGCCTCCACCTGGAGTGGATGCACGAGCCCCGCGAGCGCGAGCACCGACAACAGGTTGAACACGTTCGAGCCGACGATGTTGCCGAGGATGATGTCGCCTTGGCGTCGCAGCGCCGCGGCGATGGAGCTCGCCAGCTCGGGCAGGCTGGTGCCGATGGCGACCATCGTGAGGCCGATGACCCGCTCGGAGACCCCCCAGGCCTGCGCCAGGGAGATGGCGCCGGTGACCAGGGCGTGGGCCGCGAGCGCCAGCAGCGCCACCCCGGCCAGCGCCAGCAGCGCCGGCCGCAGCCGCGCCGGCCGCGGCGCGCCCAGCTCGCGCGCGACCGCGTTCGCGGGACCGCCGTCGCCGCGGAAGGCGATCACCAGGAAGGCGACCAGCCCGAGCAGCAGCACGCCCGCCTCGATCCGGCCGAGGCTGCCGTCGAGCAGCAGCAGCGCCGCGACCAGCGAGGCCGCGATCATCACCGCCACCTCGCGGCGCACGAAGCTCCAGGTCGTCGCCAGCGGCCACATCAAGGCGGAGGCGCCCAGGATCAGGCCGACGTTGGCGATGTTCGAGCCGATCACGTTGGCGAGGGCGATCTCGGGCGAACCGCGCAGCGCGGCGGCGAGCGACGCGGCGAGCTCCGGCGCGCTGGTCCCGAACGCGACCACCGTCAACCCCACCACCAAGGGGCTGATCCCGAAGCCGCGCGCCAAGCGCGAGGCGTTGCCCACGAGCAGGTCGCCACCGTAGGCGAGTCCGGCGATCCCGATGATCACCAAGAGGATGTCGAGCACGGCGCAGACTAGCACCTGCGTCACGGCCGCGGTGACCCGGCGCTCATGAGACTCAAGCGTTTGGCGTTACCCTGGCGGCATGCGCAGTCGCTTCGTGGACATCGCCCTCATCGCCGGCTTGGTCGCGGTGGCTGGCGCCATCATGTGGACCCTCTTCAACCTCGGCGGTTCGCCGCGCCCGACCGTCCCGGCAACCACACCACCAGCCCAGACGACGCCGGCGGATCCGGCCCCGCAGGCGCTCCCGAGCCCGCCTGGCGCCGCGGGCGTCGTACCCGTCGACCCCAACGATCCGGCCGCGGCGAACGGCGCCGTGACGCCGCCCGGCGCAGCGACGCCAGATGCGGCGGGCGTCGAGCCGGTCACGCCGGACGCCCCCGCGCAGCCGACGCCAGCGGCGCCGGCGACGCCCGGAGCCGAACCCCTCCCGCCCGAGGCGGGTCGAACCGTAGCGGCCGCCGATGCGGCGCCAGTGCCGAGCGGCACCGTCGGACTCGAACGCGTCGGCTTCTCGTACGTCACCGGCGGCGCGGGCGCGTGCGGCATCGTGCTCGAACCGTGGCAGCACATCGCCGTGAGCCGCGAGCTGCTCGACGCCTACGGCTGCGGCGCGCAGGTGACCGTGACGCTCGACGACCCAGCCGACGGCCGCAGCAGCTTCACGGCCACGGTGGCCGACACCATGAACCCGCAGTTCAGCCGCACCGCCAACGTCTACGTGGGCACCGACGAGGACGCGTTCGCGTACGGGTTGACCAGCGGGAGCGTGACGCCGGCCGACTGACCCCGCTCGGAGGGCCGAGCGCCAAGCAACGCGAACGCCCGGACGGCTGCGCCGTCCGGGCGTCTTCACGAGGGTTGGGTCATGCGCCGATCAGCCGCGCGTAAGCGCGCCAGAGCGGCTCAGCCGCGCTTACGCGCGCACTGGCGCGCTCAC
>PWQI01000370.1 GCA_003556805.1 Trueperaceae bacterium
GCGCTCGCCGACCTCGTGCGGCGCGTGGCCTACGACGAGGTGTTCGAGCGTCCCGAGCTGGACCTGCGCACCCGCGAACTGCTCGCGCTGGCACACTTGATGACGATCGGCAGCAATCTCGACCTGCGCACGCACCTGATCGGTGCGCTGCGCGCCGGCGCGACGCCGAGCGAACTCCGCGAGCTCGTGCTGCACGCGGCCATGTTCGTGGGCTTCCCGCGCGCCCTCGCCGCCGCCGACGCGTTGCGCGACGTGCTCGGCGACGGGCCCGCACCGTAGGAGGTGCCCGATGCGCACCACGCCCAGCGACTCCTTCGAACGCCACGGCCCGGCCATCCGCGAGCACCTCGCGTTCCTCTACGGCGACGACGCGGCCGACACGCTCGTGCCGCGCGTGCTCGTTCGCCTGCGCGACACCGTGGAGCGCGCCCGCATCGTGCGCGTCCCGAACTCCGCCCGCCTGGTCGGCCGCGATGCGGTCCTGATCACCTACGCCGACCAGGTCACCTTCGGGCGCGAGGCACCGCTGCGCACCCTCAAGCGGCTCCTCGACGACCACCTCGCCGACGTGGTGACGGGCGTGCATCTGCTCCCCTTCTACCCCTGGACCAGCGACGACGGCTTCTCGGTCGTCGATTACCTCCGCATCGACGAGGCCGTCGGCGATTGGTCCGACGTGGCCGCGCTGGCCGGCCGCTACCGGCTGATGTTCGACGCGGTGATCAACCACGTCTCCGCCGCGAGCGCACCGTTCCAGGGTTTCCTCCACGGCGACGAGCGCTACCAGCAACACTTCATCACGCTCGACCCGGACACCGACGTCTCGAGCGTCGTGCGACCGCGCACCACGCCACTGCTGACGCCGTTCCAGACGAGCCGGGGTGAGCGCCACGTCTGGACCACGTTCTCCGACGACCAGATCGACCTGAACTTCGCCAACCCCGAGGTACTGCTCGAAGTTCTCGACGTGGTGATGACGTACATCGAACGCGGCGCCCGCATCCTGCGCCTCGACGCCGTCACCTTCCTGTGGAAGGAGGTCGGCACCAGCTGCGTGCACCTGCCGCAGACGCACCGCATCATCCAGCTGCTGCGCTCGTGCGTCGAGGCCGCCGCCCCCGACGTCGTGCTGCTCACCGAGACCAACGTGCCACACGCCGAGAACGTTGGCTACTTCGGCGACGGACGCAACGAGGCGCAGATGGTGTACAACTTCGCGCTGCCGCCGCTCACGCTGCACACCGTGGCGACCGGTCAGGTCGGCGAGCTGCGCGACTGGGCGCGCGCGCTCACCACCCCTTCGGACGAGACCACCTTCTTCAACTTCCTCGCCTCACACGACGGCGTCGGCGTGCGGCCGGTCGAGGGCCTGCTCGGCGACGCCGACGTTGCCCGGCTCGTGCGCCGCGCCGAGGAGCACGGCGGGCAGGTGTCGTACCGCACCCGCCCCGACGCCGACCCGGCCGCCTACGAACTCAACTGCAGCCTGTTCGACCTCGTGAACGCCCCGCGCGCCAACGACACGCTCGACGTCCAGGTCAGGCGCTTCCTCGGCGTGCACGCGCTCATGCTGTCGCTGGCCGGCGTGCCGGGGCTCTACGTCCACAGCCTGCTCGCGTCGCGCAACGCGCACGAGCTCTACGCCCACACCCGCCGCGCACGCAGCCTGAACCGCGGCCGCTTCCAGTGGGCGCAGCTCGACGCCGAACTGAGCGACCCGCAGCACCGCCGTCGGCGCGTGCTCGACGGCTTCCGGCGCCTCATGGCCGTGCGCACCCGGCACCCCGCCTTCCACCCGCAGGCGCCGCAGCGGCTCCCGGACGCACCCGACCAGGTGTTCGCGGTCGTGCGCGGCGGCGTCGCCAGCGAGGTGCTGTGCCTGCAGAACGTCGCCGACGAGGGCGTCCGCGTCGACGTGAGCGCGCTCGTCGGGCGCGCCCTTCCCGGCAGCGGGCATCGCGACGCGCTCGATGGCGGATGGTCGCACACGTCCGAGGTCGCGCTCGAGCCCTTCGAGACACGCTGGCTGGAAGTGCCGTACGAGCGCGCCTGAGTCGCAGCGCACCTGCGCCCGGGGCATACCGCCCTGGCGCGCCGTGGTGTGATGGGCTCATCATGAGCGATTCCCGCCACCGCGGCGGCTTCGCGACCCGTGCCGTACGCGCAGGTCAGGAGCCCGACGCCGTCACGCACGCGCACGCCACCCCCATCGTCCAGACCAGCACCTTCGTGCTCGGTGACCTGGAGCGCGGGGAACGCCTCTTCTCCGGCGAGGAGCACGGCGACGTCTACAGCCGCATCGGCAACCCCACCGTCCGCGCGCTCGAGGCGAAGCTCGCCTCGCTCGAGGGCGCCGAAGGGGCCGTCGCGTTCGGCAGCGGCATGGGCGCCATCGCCGCCACCTTCCTCAGCCTGCTCCGCGCTGGCGACGAGATCTTGTTCCTCGGGCCGCTCTACGGCGGTACGCGCGGGCTGCTCGACGAACTGCTGCCGCGCTTCGGCGTCAGCGCGCGCCGCGTCGACGACGACACGCTCGAGGACGCCATCGGACCGGCCACGCGCATGCTCTACGTCGAGTCCCCCACCAACCCGACGCTGGCGATCCACGATCTCGACCTGGTCGGCATGGTGGCGCGCCGCCACGGCCTGCTCGCGGTGGCCGACACGACCTTCGCCACGCCCGCCCTCACCCGCGGCCTGGAGCACGGCCTCGACCTCGTAATCCACTCGGCTACGAAGTACCTCTCGGGTCACGGGGACGTGCTCGCCGGCATCGTGGCCGGCCGGACCGAGCTGCTCGAGGCGATCCGCATGGAGGGCTTGCGGCACGTCGGCGCCACGCTCACGCCGCTGGCGGCGTACCTGGTGCTGCGCGGCATGCGGACGCTGCACCTGCGGATGCGGGCCCACTGCGACAACGCTCGGGCCGTCGCGCACGCGCTGCGCGCCGCGCCTGGCGTCCGCCACGTGCACTGGCCCGGCTTCGCAGACCACCCGCGCCACGAGGTCGCGAAGCGTCAGATGGCGGACTTCGGCGGCATGGTGGCCGTCGAACTCGACGGCGGTCGGGCTGCAGCGGCGGCGTTCCTCGGGGCACTGCGGCTCTTCGACGACGCCGTCTCGCTCGGCGACGTCGCCTCGCTGGCGTGCCACCCGGCCTCGACCAC
>PWQI01000271.1 GCA_003556805.1 Trueperaceae bacterium
TCGATCCGCGTGAACGCCTACGACCCGGCCCTGCTCGACGACGCCCCCGAAGGCTTCAAGTCGGTGCCGTACAAGAGCAAGAACCCCGCCACCGCCGGCTTCGCCTTCACGGTCCAGCTCGCGCCGGACGACTGCACCGGTTGCGGCGTCTGCGTCGACGTGTGCCCGGCCCGGTCGAAGACCGAGGTCAAGCACAAGGCCATCAACATGGAGCCCAAGGTCGACCACCTCGAGGTCGAGCGCGAGACATGGGACTTCTACCGCAGCATCCCCGAGCCGCGGCCCGACTGGGGCAGCGAGACGCCGATCAAGGCCTCGCAGCTGCGCCAGCCGCTGTTCGAGTTCTCGGGCGCCTGCGCGGGGTGCGGTGAGACCCCGTACATCAAGCTCGTCACCCAGATGTTCGGCGACCGCATGGTCATCGCCAACGCGACCGGCTGCTCGTCGATCTACGGTGGCAACCTGCCGACCACGCCGTACGCCCAAGATGCGGCCGGCCGCGGCCCTGCCTGGTCGAACTCGCTCTTCGAGGACAACGCCGAGTTCGGCCTCGGCATGCGCCTGGCGGTCGACGCCCAGCGCGACCTCGCCGTCCACACGCTCGAGACCCTGCGCGGCACGCTCGGCGACGAGACCGTCGACGCGCTGATCGCCGGAGCCGAGGGCGAGGCCGGCGACGACGCCTCCGTGGCGTCGCAGCGCGAGCGCATCGCCGCGCTCCGCACCACCCTCGAGGGTCTGTACGGCGGCACCCAGGAGGCCGACGCACGCCGACTCGACGACGTCGCCGACGCCCTCGTCCCGCGCTCCGTCTGGATCATCGGCGGCGACGGCTGGGCGTACGACATCGGTTCGTCCGGACTCGACCACGTGCTCGCCTCGGGCCGCGACGTCAACGTCCTGGTGCTCGACACCGAGGTGTACAGCAACACCGGTGGCCAGGCCTCGAAGTCGACGCCGCGCGCCGCGATCGCCAAGTTCGCAGCGGCCGGCAAGTCCATCGGCAAGAAGGACCTCGGCATGACCGCGATGGCGTACGGCAACGTCTACGTCGGACAGATCGCGATCGGCGCGAACCCCTCGCAGACGATCAAGACGCTGCGCGAGGCCGCCGCGTGGCCGGGACCGTCACTCGTCATCGCCTACAGCCACTGCATCGCCCACGGCATCGACATGACCACCGCCTTCAGCCACCAACGCGACGTCGTGAAGAGCGGGATCTGGCCGCTGTTCCGCTTCGACCCGCGCCTCGCCACCGGTGAGAGCGGCACGCCGATGCAGCTCGATTCGCGCAAGCCGACCGTCCCCTTCTCGGCCATCGCCCAGAAGGAGGGCCGCTACGCGATGCTCACGCGCGCCCACCCGGAGCGTGCCGAGCACCTCTTCCAGCTCGCTCAGGCCGACATCGACGCCCGTTGGGAGCTCTACGAGCAGCTCGCCGGGATGCACCGCAGCGCCCCCATCAGCGCGGACGCCGCTTTGAACGCAACCAGCACGACCGAGGAGGGCTGACATGGGGGTCGACCTGCGTACCCGCTATCTGGGGCTCGAGCTTGCCAACCCACTGGTGGTGGCGGCCTGCCCGCTGACCGGTGAGGTCGACAGCCTGCAGGCGCTGCAGAGCGCCGGTGTCGGCGCCGTGGTGCTGCGCTCGCTGTTCGAGGAGCAGATCGAGCACGAGGAGATCGCCGCGCACGACCTGTTCCTGCAGGGGGCGGAGATCTCGCCCGAGGTGACCGGCTACTTCCCCGAGCTCGAGGACTACAACACCGGGCCAGACGCCTACCTCGGCCTCATCCAGCAGGCGAAGAAGGCGCTCTCCGTGCCCGTGATCGCCAGCCTGAACGGCCACACGAGCGGTGGTTGGACGCGCTACGCGGGCCTGTTCGAGGAGGCCGGGGCCGACGCGATCGAACTGAACGTCTACTTCCTGGCCACGGATCCGCGCATGTCGTCCGCCGACGTCGAGCAGCGCTACATCGATCTCGTCGCCGCGGTGGCGCAGCAGGTGTCGATCCCGTTGTCGGTGAAGATCGGCCCGTTCTTCTCATCGCTGCCGAACTTCGTGCTGCGTGTGTTGGACGCCGGTGCCAAGGGCATGGTGCTCTTCAACCGCTTCGTGCAGCCCGACATCCACCTCGACGAACTGACCATCGGCCCGCGCCTGGTGCTCTCCACCACGGAGGAGGCGCGCCTGGCGCTGCGCTGGATCGCGATCCTGCGCGCCCACACCGACGCCTCGCTGGCAGCGAACTCGGGCGTGCACTCCGCCGACGACGCGATGAAGCTGCTGCTGGCCGGCGCCGACGTGGTGCAGGTCGCCAGCGCGTTCATCCAGCGCGGCCCGTACTTCGCCGAGACGCTGCTGCGCGGCATCGAAGCGTGGATGGAGCAGGGTGAGTACGACAGCGTCGCCCAGCTCCGCGGCAGCCTCAGCCAGCGCAACGTCCCCGACCCGGAGGCGTTCGAGCGGGCGAACTACATGAAGGCGCTGGTGACGTTCACGAACGAGCGCGCCTGAAGGGTCGGCAATGGACCGCGACACCCCTCCGGTGCGCTACCGTGATGCCATGGCGACGGACCAACGTCCGGATGTGCGCCCCGGCGCGCGGCACCCCTTCGAGGTGGCCTGGGTGGACCTCGACACGGCCCCGGGTCACCTCGGTCTGGCGATGGCGCCCGGCAGGAACGAGGACGACGGCGACGTCGTGCTGTGGCGACGTGACCTGCACGCCGACCTCCGTCGGCTCCGTCACGTCCACCGCTGCGACGTCCTCGTCTCGCTGCTGAGCGACGATGAACTCGCCGAGCTCGGCATCGCCGACCTCGACGACGCGGTCGCCGTCCATGGGATCGAGCACCATCGCCTGCCTGTCCGCGACGGCAGCGCGCCCGAGCCAGAGCAACTGGCCGACGTGCTGGCCTTGATGGACGCGTTGCGTGACCGCCTGCTCGCCGGACGGACGGTGGTGCTGCACTGCCGCGTCGGCCAGGGGCGCTCGGGCATGCTCGCCGCCCTGCTCGTCGCCAGCCTGTGGGCCCTTCCCGTCGAGGCCATCGCCCGCGTTCGCCGCGCCCAGCCGCGGGCCGTCGAGACCGTCCAGCAGGAGCACTACGTGTTCGACACCGCGTTCGCTTGGTTCCGTCACCACGTCGCGAACCGCA
>PWQI01000367.1 GCA_003556805.1 Trueperaceae bacterium
ACCCTGGATGCTTGCCGGACGATCCGTGACCGACGCGAGGCCGGATGGGGACTGTGGCGAATATACCAGAGCACGGACCGCTGGCTCGGTCGTGCGCGGCCGACCGCGACACGGCGGTCGCGGCCAGCACCATGGGTCTCGGGTGAAGAGGAGACGTGAACGGCTGGGCGCGCACCTGCGCGCCCAGCCGTTCACGGACTCGTGTCGGAGCGGTGTGCGTCAGTCGAGCGCCGTGCGCACCCGTTGGACCACGCTCGAGTCGGCGCCAGCCAGCCAGGGCGTCCAAGCGTCGGGGTTCGAGCGCAGCAGCTCCATCGCGGCGGCGTCGGTCCCGACGTCGTTCTCCTCCATGTACGCCAGCATCTCGTTGATCAGCGCAGTGGGCACGTACATGGCATCGAGGAAGGCCTCGACGTCGGCGGGTGCGACGTCGGCGAAGTTCGCGCCGAGGGCGACGACGGCGACGACGACGGGGTAGTCGCAGGCCTCGGTCGCCAGTTCCGGCGTGTCGGTCATGGAATCCATGTGCTCGAAGCAGGCCTCGTCGTACGGCGGCTCGTCGAGGCGGAGCATGTCGAGCCTGCCGAGGATGCCGGTGGGCTCCCAGTAGTAGCCGAGCCACGGCTCGCCGCGCACGAACGCGGTCTCCATGGTTGTCTCGAGCGCCACGCCCGTGCCCGGCGTGAAGTTGGTGAAGTACTCGTCGAGGCCGTAGACGACCATCTTCACGTTGTTGACGCCTTCGCAGTACCAGCCGATCACGCAGTTGTAGAAGCGCCCCTTGTCGGGCTGCTCGGGGTCGCGGAAGAGCTCGGCGTACTGCGGCAGGTCGAAGACGCTGCGCAGGTCGGGTGCGAGCGCCTCGATGCCGCGCTCGGCATCACCTTCGACCAGGTAACGCGGCACGAAGAAGCCCTGCGAGGCGTCGTCGAAGACGGGGCTGAGCTCGCGGACGGTGCCGGAGGCCAGCTCCTCGCGCCAGAAGTCCGGCGTGTTGTCGGTCCAGACCTCCATGGTGACGTCGATGTCGCCGCGGATCGAGCCCTGCAGCAGCGGCAGCGTGGTGCCGGGGATGGCGTCGGTGGCGCAGCCGAAGCCCTCTTCGAGGACGAAGCGCGCGACGTCTGTGAGGATGTTGACGCTGTCGTAATCGAGCTCGGCGAACATGATCGGACGATCGAAGCCGCCGCAGGGATCGTCCTGGGCGAGCGCGGAACCGGCGATCAGCACGGAGAGTGCGATCACACCGACGAGAAGACGGCGAAGCGGATAGGTCGATGTCGACATGGGGGAACCCCTTCCGGATGCCCGGGGTGCACGTCGCACCGCGGATCGGCGGTGCAGACCAACGGCGCGGTGCCGGTGCCTGCTTCCGTTCGGACGCCACAAGAATACACCGGCGCTGCCGATCCGACCGTGGCGTGACGCCAAGACGTCGCCACTGCGCGAGTACACTGATGCGTCATGTCACAGAAGAGCCTACAGGAGCAACGCGAGCAACGACTGCGCAACCTCGGGAGCCTGGTCGAGCGCGGCTTCGAGGCGTACCCCTACGCGTTCACGACGACGACGACCGCCGCATCCCTGCACGCTGCGCACCCGGACGGTGCCCCGGGCGACGCCTGGCCGGACGAGGACGTGGTGGTCGCCGGGCGTGCCATGACGGTGCGCAACATGGGCAAGGTCACCTTCGTGACGCTGCGCGACGCGACCGGCGACGTCCAGGCGTACCTGCAGCGCGACCGCATCGGCGAGCCGTACGGCGCCGTGAAGAAGGTCGACATCGGCGACTGGCTCGAGGTCGGCGGCCATCCCTTCGTCACCAAGACGGGCGAGCTGACCGTCGATGCGGCCGCCTTTCGGCCGTTGGTGAAGTCGCTGCGCCCTTTGCCCGACAAGTTCCACGGCCTGGCCGACAAGGAGGCGCGCTACCGCCAGCGCCACCTCGACCTGATGGTCAACCCCGAGGTGCGGCGCGCGTTCGTGCTGCGGAGCCGGGCGATCGCGTTCATACGGCGCTACCTCGATGATCGCGGCTTCCTGGAGGTCGAGACGCCGGTGTTGCAGGCCGTCCCCGGCGGCGCCGAGGCGCGCCCGTTCGTGACGCACCACAACGCCCTGGACCACGATTTCCACCTCCGCATCAGCCTCGAGCTCTACCTGAAGCGCCTCATCGTCGGCGGTTTCGACGCCGTGTACGAGATCGGCCGCAACTTCCGCAACGAGGGCATCAGCTACAAGCACAACCCCGAGTACACGATGCTCGAGTTGTACTGGGTCGGCAAGGACTACCTCGACATCCTCACGCTGGTCGAGACCATGTACGCGGAGCTCGTGCGCGACCTCACCGGTGGGATGGTGCTCTCGTACCAGGGCCGCGACCTCGACTTCACGCCGCCGTGGCCCCGGATCGATTACACCGGTGAGCTCGCGCAGCGCGCCGGGATCGACTTCGACGTGCTCGACGAGGCGCGCCTGCGCGCCTGGGTCGCCGAGCGCCATCCAGGCGCCGGTGGGGACGGCACGCAGCCGCTGGCCGAGCAGCCCTTCCACCAGCTCGTCGCCAAGCTCTACGACATCTACGTCGAGCCGACGCTGGTGCAGCCGACCTTCGTGATGGACCACCCCGAGCTGATCAGCCCGCTGGCCAAGCGCCACCGCTCGCGGCCCGGACTGGTCGAGCGCTTCGAGCCCGTGGCGGTGGGCATGGAGCTCGGCAACGCGTTCTCCGAGCTCAACGACCCGATCGACCAGCGCCGCCGGTTCGAGGAGCAAGCGGCGCGCCGCGCCGCCGGCGACGACGAGGCGCAGCCGATCGACGAGGAGTTCCTGACGGCGCTCGAGTACGGCATGCCTCCGACGGGCGGGCTCGGGTTGGGCATCGACCGCCTGGCTATGCTCCTGGCCGACGCCCCATCGATCCGCGACGTCGTCCTGTTCCCGCTTATGCGGCCGGAGTGAGGGGCATGGAGCGAGGCACGCTGCTCCGGCTCTTCGGCGCCCTCGCTGACGAGGGTGTCGCGTACGTGCTCATCGGTGGTCTAGCAGTGAACCTGCACGGTGTGATCCGCGCGACCGAGGACGTCGATCTGTTCGTGCGACCCGACCACGCCAACGTCGAACGCCTCCGGGCGGCGCTCAGGCGCGTGTTCGATGACGACGACATCGACGAGATCACCTCGGACGATCTCGCCGGCGCGTACCCGGTCGTTCGATACGTGCCGCCGGGTGCGAGCTTCTCGATCGACCTCGTCGCCCGGTTGGGCGAGCGCGTCGAGTACGCCGACCTCGAGGCGGAGGCGAGGGACGTCGATGGCGTCCCCGTCAGGTTGGCGACGCCGAGCACGCTCTACCAGCTCAAGCGCGACACCGCACGACCGATCGACGCTCAGGACGCCTCTCGGCTACGCGACGCGTTCGATCTCGAGGGGGACGGCTGATGCCCGTGCTCCGGTACCGCGACGTCAGCGACGTGCCACCGCCGGCCGCCGTCGACGCGAGCGACCTGTCGCTGCTCGACCGCGTGCTTGCACTGTCGGCGTTCGCGGCGGCGACGGTCGGACCGCTCTACCGCCCAGGTGTCACGCGCTTCGTGTCCGTCGAGGCGGCTGAGGCCGCACGCGAGGCCGCGCTGCTCGAGCGGATGCGCCGTCGTGGCGCAGCACCCGAGGCGAGCGAACGCTTCGCGGGTGCCCCGACCGACCGGGCGGGTGATCGCCAGTGACTGGTCTCGAAGGCTTCTGGTTCGCGCTCGCCACCGCCCAGGTCGCGTTCGCCGCGTACGCCTTCGCTGCTTTGGTGAGCTGGCGCGGCGAGCGGCTGTGGCCCACGCCCGGGCGGCCCCTGAGCGCGCTGCCGACGATCGCCGCCGGGGGCCTCTTCGCACTGGCCGTGGTCGCCATGGTGCTGATCGGTGATGCCGATGTCAGCCGCTACATCGGTACTGGAGCGCTGATGCTCGTGGCGCTGACCGTGTTCGTGATGCTGGTCAGTCGCGGCCGTTCGGCGTGACGGTGCCGACGACGGCTGGGCCCGCGACGACGGCTGCGGCCGCGCTCGCCTCGCGCTGGGCGGAGCGCGCCGACGACGCCGACCGCGCTGGCGCCCTGCCCGCGGACGACATCGTCGACCTGCACACGTCGGGCTACCTGCACCTGCCGTTGCCGGTCGAACGTGGCGGACTGGGCGCCGGTCTCGAGAGCGTGGTGCAGGCCCAATGGAACGCCGCCGGCGGCAGCGCAGCCAGCGCACTGGTGGCCGCGATGACGCTGATGCTCGTCGGCCACGCACGCGACGTGGACGCGTGGACAGACGAGCGCGAGCGCATCTTCGGGCTCGTCGAACGCGGCGCGCTGCTGAACGCCGTCGCCAGCGAGCCGGCGCTCGGCAGCCCGTCGCGCGGCGGCCTGCCCGCCACGGAGCTGCGGCGCGACGGCGGTGCGCTCACGCTGCACGGGCACAAGACCTGGGGGACGGGCGGTGGGCACCTCACGCACTTGTTGGTGCTGGCGCGCGACGGCGAGCGGGCCGTGCAGGTGCTGGTGCCGAACCACGCTGCAGGCGTGCGTTGGGAACGCACGTGGGGCGACGGTCTGAGCCTGCGAGCCAGCGAGAGCCACGACGTGCGCTTCGAGGGCGTGGCCGTCGCTGAGCGTGACCTGCTGCGGCTGCGTCCTGGGCCAAAGGTGCGCAACGTCTGGTTCACGCTCCTGGTGGCCGCCACGTACCTGGGGAGCGCGATCGCGGCCCGCGACGCCCTCGTCGCGTACGCGCGCGAACGCGTCCCGAGCGCGCTCGGGCACCCCATCGCGGACCTTCCCGCGTTCCGACGCGACCTCGGCGAGCTCCAGGTGGCGCTCCACGCTGCGCGCGCGACGCTGCTGGCCGCCGCTCGCGCGTGGGACGAGCGCCGCGAGGAGGGCGACGCCGAGATCGCGAAGCTGGTGTGCGTCGACGCGGCCAACAGGGTCACGGAGGGCGCCTTGCGGCTTGCCGGCGGCGCTGCGCTCGGTTCGGACCTCTCGTTGGGTCGCCACTTCCGCGACGCCCGCGCCGGCTTCGGCCACCCGCCATCGGCCGACGCCGTGTACCAGCGCCAGGGTGGCGCCCTCGTCGACGCTGCGGCGGCGGCTCAGCCGTGCGCTGCGCCGGCGTCCGGGGTCGGTTGCGGCGCCGACGACGACGCCGACATCACCTCGTAGACCGCCAGTGCCACCTCGGCGAGCGCCGCGCTGGCGCGGCGCTCGCTCGGTTCGCCTTCCTGGAACAGCGCCAGCACGACGGGCCCGGCGGGCGTGGCGACGATGCCGACGTCGTTCGTGCGGCCGCGCAGCGTGCCGGTCTTGTGTGCCACGCGGGTTCCTTCGGGGAGCCGGGCGGGGATGCGGCCGTTCGTCTGGCAGTCGCCCAGGATCGTGAGCGCCAGCGCGCGCCACGGCTCGCCGAGCACGCGCCCCGCATGCAGATCGAGCAGCATGCGCGCCACGTCGAGCGGCGTTGCGCGGTCGCCGCGTGTCGGCGAGGCGCCGTCCGGGTCGGACGGCCGCGCCGACACGGCAGCGGCGAAGTGCGCGCGCATCGCGGCGTAGTCGGCGTGGTCGCCGAGCCCGGCGCAGCTGCGGAGCATCGCCTCGATCGTGTGCGGCACGCGCAGGCTTGTGTACCCGAGCGCGTGCATCGCGGTCTCGACCGCGCTGGGCGGAACGCGCGCGAAGAGCGCGTCGGTGGCCATGTTGTCGCTCACCACCAGGGCGAGCCGAAGCAGGTCGCGCAGCGTCGGGGCGAGGCCGCCGTCGAGGAGGTGCAGCACGCCGCTTCCCGCCACGCGGTCGGCCTCGTCGAGCCGCACGCGCTCGCCCACATCGAGCGCCCCGCGCTCGGCCCGGCGCAGGGTCTCGAGCATCAGCGGCAGCTTGACGACGCTCGCGAGAGCGAAGGTCCGATCCGCGTGCCGCGTGAGGAGCGGCGCCTGGTCTTGCGGGCGCCAGACCACCACGCCCGTGACACCGGGAAGCGGTGCGACGAGGTGGTCGATGCGCGATTCCAGCGTCGTCGTGGCCATGCGTGATCAAAGCATGTGGAGCGCGCGTGCGAGCGTGCGCGCGTTCGCGTGGCGCCCTCCGGCCGAGTAGCATCAGGTATGCCTCCACGCAGCGAACGCACCGTCCTCGTCCCCGGCGCCTCCGGCTTCATCGCCGCCCACGTGGTGCGCGAACTGCTCGCGCGCGGCTACCGCGTGCGCGGGAGCGTCCGCGGCAACGTCAGCGAGCCGCGTTTCGACGCGCTGCGCGCCCTACCGGACGCCAAGGAGCGCCTGACGCTGCACACGGCGGACCTCATGGACGAGGCCGCGTGGCCGCGACTCGTGGCGGGCTGCGACGCGGTCCTGCACACCGCGAGCCCCTACGCGCTCGATACGCCGGATCCGAAGCGTGACCTGATCGACCCAGCCGTGGCCGGCACGCGCAACGTGCTCGGCGCCGCCATCGCGGCGGAGGTGCCGCGCGTGGTGCTGACGTCCAGCCTGGCGGCGGTCACCGACGAGCCGGTGACGGGCCACGTGTTCACGGAGGCGGACTGGAACGAGCGATCCACGGTGACACGCAACCCGTACCACGCCTCGAAGGCGGCCGCCGAGCGCGCGGCGTGGGCGCTGGTTCCGGAGGATCAAGGCACCCGGTTGGTGAGCATCAACCCGGGCAACGTGATCGGTCCCGCGCTCGGTGCCGCGCTCAACACCACCAACGCCACGATCCGCGACCTGCTGTCGGGCGCCTATCCGATGATCGTGAACCTCGAGTGGCCCTTCGTCGACGTGCGCGACGTGGCGCTCGCGCACGTGGCGGCGCTCGAGCTCGACGAGGCCAACGGCCGCTACCTCTGCGTCGCACAGACGCTGTCGATGGCGGCCACCGCGAGCCTGCTGCGCGACGAGGGCCTAGCCGCCGGCCACAGCATCCCGCGACTGCGGTTGCGGGGGCGCGTCGGTGACGCGCTCGCGCTGGCCTACGCGCGGATCCGGCCGCCCGGGCTGCGCTCGTACCTGCGCACGCACATCGGTCGCTCGTTCCGTGTCGACGGCTCGCGCGTCACGCGGGAGTTGGGCGTGGGATACCGCCCCGTGCGCGAGACGCTGCGCGACACCGTGGCCGACCTCGAGCGGTGGGGGCACCTGCAGCGGCGCGTGTGACGTGCACCCACGCGGTCAGTCCGGCGCCGCTTCGCGCCAGCGCGCCATCGTGAAGTCCACCAACTCGCGTACGGTCGCTTCGTCGAAGGCGAAGCGCGCGCCGGCGGCCTCGTAGGCCTCGTCCAGCGGTACCGTGCCGCCGAGCGACAGGAAGCGCTGGTAGGCCGCGAGCGCCGCCGCGTGGTCGTGCAGCGCGTTGCGCCAGACCTGCGCCGCGCCCAGGTAGGCGATGCCGTACTCGAGGAAGTAGAACGGGAACACGAACACGTGGATGATGTGCCAACCCTTGGCGCGTTCGCGCTCGAGGCCGGTCCAGTCGATGTCGCCGCCGAGCTCGCCGGTGATGCGTACCCAGGCCTCGTCGATCGCCTCGCTCGAGAGCGTGTCCGGATCCTGGCCGTAGATCCAGTGCTGGATGGCGTCGACGGCACTGGTGCGGACCCAGAGGCCGATCATTCGCTCGAGCTGCGCGCTCGTCGAGCGGCGGGCGTCGCGCTCGTCGTAGAAGCCGCCCCGCTCGCGTGTCAGGTACGGGAGCGTCAGCAGTTCGAGCGACTGCGACGCGAGTTCCCACGACTCGGGCCGGTTGGCCATGTGCACCATGAGCGGCCAGCGTTCGTCGGTGAGCAGCGAGTGGAAGGCGTGGCCGGCTTCGTGGCGCATGGTGACGACGTCGTCGTCGGTGCCGAGCGCGCTCCAGTAGACGTAGGGTGAGCGTGAACGCGGGAAGTACGACTGGTACCCGAGCCCCGGGACCTTGTTGGGGCGCGGTTCCAGGTCGAGCCAGCCCGCACGCAGGCGCTCGAAGCGCCGGGCGAGGGCGGGGTCGAGTGCCTCGAACATCCGCACCAGGCCGCTCTCGAGCTCCGCGACGTCGCCGAACGGCGCGAGCGGCTCTGCGCCGTCGGGGTCGACGTCCAGGTCCCAAGGCCGCAGTGCGTCCACGCCGAGGCGCTCGCGCCGGTCGTCGTGGAGGGCGCGGAGCGCGGGCACGGCCGCGGCGCGCATGCTGTCGTGCAGCGCCAGAGCGTCCTCGGGCGTGTACTCGTGGCGATGGCGGGCGCGCCAGACGTAGGCACGGTAGTCGTCGAAACCGGCGTTTCGGGCCATCGTCTGGCGCAGCGCCACGAGCTCGAGGAAGAGCGCGTCGAGGCCCGGCCGCACCCGTTCCAGTCCGGCCTGGATGGCGCGCCAGGCGCGCTCGCGGCGATCGCGGTCGGTGGACTCGAGGATCCTGCGAGCCTGCATGAGCGTGAGCGACTCGCCCTCCACATCGGCGCGAACCCCGCCCATCAACTCGTCGAAGCGCTGAGCGAGCTCCGACTCGCGCGTGGCGAGCGGGACGTTGTCGGGGTGATACACCGCGATGTCGTCCCGCACGTTGCGCCACCAGACCCGCAGTGCCTCCGGCGGCTCGTAGCCGTCGACGCCGACCAGTTTCCTGTCGAGTGCGTCCGAGGCCTCGGCGAGGTGAGGCGAGACTTCCCGCACGAAGCGTAGGTAGGCGTCGCGCGCGTCGGTGTCGGCGGTGTCCTCGTCCTTGGCGCGGGCCAACGCAGCGTACGCCTCGCCGACGTCGCGCTCGAGCGCGTCGCGTCGTTCGAGCCAGGCCGCCACGTCGGCCGGTGCGAGGGCGGCGTCCAGCAACTCGCGGACGCGGGGTTCGACGTCTTCCCATGTGAGAGCCATGCCCGAGTGTACGAGAGGCTCAGGTAGCGAACGGGTTGCGGACGCGCAGCGCGCGCCAGGGTGATGGACACGTCGATCGAGCCGGCGTCGATCACGACGACGCGGATGCGTCCACGCCGAGCGCGGCTACCATGGCGCATGGCTTCCTCCCCTCGCACCCCCGACTGGGTCAAGCACGCCGTCTTATACCAGATCTTCCCGGACCGCTTCGCCCGCAGCGAGCGCGTGCCCAAGGCGACCCATCTCGAGCCGTGGGACGCGCCGCCGACGGTGCATGGTTACAAGGGCGGCGACCTGCTCGGCGTGGTCGAGCGCCTCGACCACCTGCAGTCGCTCGGCGTCACGGCCCTGTACTTCAACCCGATCTTCCAGTCGGGCGCCAACCATCGCTATCACACCCACGATTACTTCCGCGTCGACCCCATGCTGGGCGGCGACGCCGCGCTGTGCGAGCTCCTGGACGCGGCCCACGCGCGCGGCATGAAGGTCGTCCTCGACGGCGTCTTCAACCACGCGAGCCGCGGCTTCCTGCAGTTCCACGACGTGCTCGAGAACGGCCCCGCCTCGGCCTACCTCGACTGGTGGCACATCGAGGGCTTCCCGCTCGGGGCCTACGGCGAGGGCGACGGTGCGCTGCGCTACCGCGCCTGGTGGGACCTGCCAGCCCTGCCGAAGTTCAACACCGACACGCCGGCCGCGCGAGAGTACTTGCTGTCGGTGGGTGAGCACTGGCTGCGCTTCGGCATCGACGGCTGGCGCCTGGACGTGCCGAACGAGATCGACGACGACGAGTTCTGGCGCGAGTTCCGGCGACGCTGCCGGGCCGTGAACCCCGAGGCGTACATCGTCGGCGAGCTCTGGACCGGCGCCGAGCGCTGGCTGCAGGGCGACCAGTTCGACGCCGTCATGAACTACCAGGTGACGAAGGCGGTCCTGGGCTTCGTGGCCACCGAGATCGACGACGCCGAGGTGGCGCGCTGCGGTTACGGCGCGGTACCGCGCCTCTCGGCGCAGGCGTTCCAGAAGGCGATGGGCGCGGAGTTGTCGCGCTACCACCCGGAGATCACCCAAGCGCAGCTCAACCTGGTCGGTTCGCACGACACGCCGCGCGCCCTCACCGTGTTGGGGGGCGACCGAAGCGCACTGCGCCTCGCGTACGCGCTCCTGTTCACGCTGCCCGGCGCGCCCTGCGTCTACTACGGCGACGAGCTCGGCCTGGCCGGCGGACACGACCCGGCCTGCCGCCAGGGCATGCCGTGGGACGCCACCGATGCCTGGGACGGCGAGACGCTGCGCTGGCTGCAGGACCTGGCGGCGCTGCGCCACGCCCCCCCGGCGCTGCGCATCGGCAGCGCCGAGGTGGTCTATGCGCATCACGGTGTGATCATGCTGCGGCGCCAACTCGCGGGCGACGACCTGCTCGTGGTCGTGAACACCGACGGCGAGCAAGCCAACCATGTCGCGCTCGAGGGGCTCGACGAAGGGGCGCGCGAGCGGCTGCTCGGTGAGGGCGAGGCGCATGTCTCGGGCGGGCGCGTGCACGCTCGGGTGCCGCCGCGGCGCATGGGGGTGTTCGCGCTCTAGCCCCGTAGAGGCTCGGCCCGCCCTCGCGCCGGCCTGCGGTCGGTCAGCGCGTCGCGGTCAGTTGCAGCGTCGTGATGCAGGTGTAGCTGTCGGCGTGCGTGGTGATGAGCCCCATCGCCGTAGCGCCGTCCAGCGTCATGCGCAGGTCGAACGCCTGACCGCGCGGCAGCCACAGGTCGATGAAGCCGTTCGCCATCGTGGGCATGACCTCGTCGATCACGACGGTGCCGTCCGGCAGCAGCGCCTGCACGTGCACGGGCGCGCCGACGAGTTCACCCTGGCAGCCGCTCATGTAGTGCGTGGCGCACGGGTGGGTGTGGGTGACGTACGGAGCGACGGATACGAGCATCACGTCGTCCGGCATCGGCACCACGACCTGGGCGCCGTTCTGAAAGGCGAAGTGCACGGCCTCGGGGGTCGCGAAGGTCGTGACGCCGTTGCCCTTCCAGGCGTTGGCGAGCTCGACCGCGGCGCGAGCGTCGAGGCCCTCGAGGTCTGCCGGCGTCGGCGTGCCCTGAGCGAACACCGACGCGGTCAACGCGAACGCGAGGAGCGCGGCGAGTGTGTGGGCGAGGCGGTGGATCGACGTGCGTGCATGTGTGCGCATGCGGGCACGCTATCAGCCCTACCCCACCGGGAGTGGGGTCAAATGTCCGCATGGGCCGGCCGGCCCCTGCCCGTCGCGTCACAATGCGATCGTGTCGGCCGTTCGCCGCCGCGAAGGAGCAGCCCATGAGCGCTACCACCGACGACACGTTCGGCCGCGCCGACGGCGCCGAGCCCGCGACGCCCGGGAGCTACGGTCGTGCGCCGCGCGGCACTCGCCTCCCCGATGCGACCAGGCTCGGGCCGGTGCGTCTGCAGGTCGCCGACATGGAGCGATCGCTGGGGTTCTACGCGGGGTCGCTCGGGCTGCGAGTGCTCGACCGAGGTCCCAGCGGAGCCGTCCTCGGTACCGTCGATGACGAGCGCATGCTCGTCGAGCTGCGCGAACGCCCCGGCGCTGCGCCGGCCGGCGGCCGGCCGCAGCTCGGCCTCTACCACGTCGCCCTGCTGCTCCCGGAGCGCGCCGCTCTCGGCGCGCTCGTCGGCCACCTCGCCGCCCGCGGCGTGCGGCTCGGCGCCGGCGACCACCTGGTGAGCGAGGCGTTCTACCTGAACGACCCCGACGGGCTCGGGCTCGAGCTGTACGCCGACCGTCCGCGCGACGCGTGGCGCCGCGTCGGCGACGAGCTGTTGATGGCCACCGATCCCGTCGACGCGGACGGCGTGCTCGCCGCTGGCGCGGGGCGACCGTGGACCGGCATGCCGGCAGGGACCAGCGTCGGCCACGTCCACCTGCACGTCGGCGACCTCGAGCACGCCGGCGCCTTCTACGGCGACGGCCTCGGCTTCGACCGCACGGTCTGGAGCTACCCGGGCGCGCTCTTCTTCGGCGCCGGCGGCTACCACCACCACCTGGGTGCGAACACCTGGGCCGGGCCGGGCGCCGAGGCGGCCGGCGAGGACGACGCTCGCTTGCTCGAGTGGACGATCGAGGTGCCGCGCACCGGCGACGTCGACGCGGTGGCCAGGGGCCTGGCCGACGAGGGCTTCGCGGCCGCGCGCGACGGCGTCGACCTCGTCGCCGCCGACCCCTGGGGGACGGTGGTGCGGGTGACGGGGGCGCACTGAACGGTAGGTGCGGAGTCGGAACGCGTCAGGCTCGCCAATCCGGGCCGCGGACGAAGGGGCGGCTGGTACGATGTAGAAGGTATCGAGCGAGGCGGGCACCCGGAGAAGTGGAGTCCTGCGTGGCGACCACACCGATGACCAGCCGTCGGCCGGGCCTCGTGCTCATCCACGGTGCGTTCCACAGTGGCCCGGCTGGTGCTCATCTCGGCGGTCATCCCGCCCGAGGGCGCCTCGAACCTCTCGACGATCCCGCGA
>PWQI01000097.1 GCA_003556805.1 Trueperaceae bacterium
CCTGCACGCGTACGCGCGCGCCTCTGTCGCGCAGGTCGACCTCGTCGATCAACGCACCCTCCTCCATGATGCCGACGTGGGTGCAGTATGCCACCACCTCGTCGAGGTGGTGCGTCGAGAGCAGCACCGCCGTGCCCGACGCGGCAGCGTCGCGCAGCACGCGGTGCACCAGGTGCAGCGAGAGCGGATCCATGCCGCTCGCGGGTTCGTCCAGGATCAGGACCTCGGGACGGGTGAGCAGCGCCGCGGCGACGCCGAGGCGCTGCCGCATGCCCAGGGAGTAGACACCGACCTTGCGGTCTGCCGCGTCACCGAGCTCGACCTGCTCGAGCACCTCGTCGACGCGACCGGCCTGCACGCCGCCCGCCAGGTCGGCGTGCAGACGGAGGTTCGAGCGACCGGTCATGTAGGGGTAGAACGCGGCGGGGGCCTCGACGACCGCGCCGAGACGGCGCCGAACGGCAGGCGTCTCGTGCGGGTCGTGACCGAGCATCCGGACGGTCCCCGACGAGGGGAAGGCGAGTCCGGACACGAGGCGGATGACGGTCGTCTTCCCCGCCCCGTTCGGACCGACCAACGCGTACACCTCGCCCGGATGCACGGCGAACGAGAAGTCGCGAACGATGGTGCGGGCGCCGTAGCGCTTGGTGAGGGCGTTCGTCTCGATGGCGGGCTGCATGCGTGACCTCGGAACGAAGTCTACGCGCCGCACGGATGAGCCTGGGATGGCATCGTCCACACTGACCTCTCGGCGTTCACGCCGGTACCAGCGAAGCCGGCGCCAACTCGCCGAGCTCGGCCTTCACGACGTCGAGGACGGCCTCGACCGCTCGGTCGACAGCCTTGTCGGTAGCGCTCGTCTCGATCACGGTCACACCCTCGTGCTGCGCCTGCCGCAGCAGGAAGCCTTGCAGCATCCGGATCTCGGCGAAGTGCTCGAGGTACCCCGACGACGGTCGGCGCACGAACGTGCTCTGCTCCCGCCGACCGAAGTTCTCGCGATGATCGTCCTCGTCGGTCACGCTCAGGATCAGCTGCACCACCACGGCATCGCCGACGTCGCCCAGGCGCGGCGACAAGCCGGGCACGAGGTGGATGCCCTCCACCACGAGCGACGTCGCTTCGACCAGGTGTCGCTCGATGATGGCGTCGACCGCCGTCGCGAGCTGCATCACCTGCGTCTGGAAGCCGCGCAGGACACGCTTGCGCTTCGGCTTGACCTCGAGCCGCTCAGAGGGCAGCAGGTCGGCGCGCCAGGCCGTGTAGCTCGACGCATGCAGGACCGGCGACAACTCGGCGCTGATCAGGGAGCGCAGGGCCTGCCGGACGCTGTCGGTCGACACCACGCGTGCGATCCCGAGTCGGTACGCGACCTCGGCCGCGAGCAACGACTTGCCCACGCCCGCGGTGCCACCGATCACGACCACGATCGGGCGTTCGCTGGAGCGCACGGCTCGCATGATCTCGTACCTGCGCGCGTACTCCTCGCCTGCCTCCTCCGTCAGGAGGCGCTTGACCTCGTGACGCACCACGGCGCGTGACACGCGCACCGAACCGCGTCCCCAGAGCACCTCCTCGATCCGTTTCGCGTAGCCGTGCGAGCGCTCCGGTCCCAAGCCGACGGCCATCAACGACTGCGTCAGGATGCCGCGCGAGAACGGCAGGCCGCGCCCCTCGCCAGCGTCGTCGACGACGCTCAACTCGAAGTCCTGCGACACGCTCGCCTCGTAGCGGAGCCTCAGAGCGCGCCCGTAGCGCGCCTCGACGAGCATCGCGACGCGGCGCGAGAGCACCTGCTCACCCACCACGCGCTCGCCCTCGGCGCGCAGCGCCTGTTCCACCTGCTGGGCGAGCAGGTTGGCCTCCTTGAAACCCAACCCGACCTTCTCCAACGAACCGACGAGCGCAGAGCGCTCGAACGGCCGTCGCTCGTCCTCGATCGTCACCTCGAGGGGCACGTAGGGGGGAACCTGACGCCTGATCGCCGCAGCGACGACGCCGTCCCCCTGTTCGTCGAGCGTGGTCGCGAGCGCCTCCATCACGTCCTCGATCGGCACGATCCGGGTACCGCGCTGGCGCAGCGACTTCTCGAGGTCGCGCACCATGCGCACCGCGAGCTCCGTCGGCGCCCCCGCCGCCTGGAGGGCCTCGATCAGGAGGCCGGGTGCGAAGGGACGCTTGCTGGTCCCGGCCATCACGCGGAAGTCGCGACGCTTCTGGCTCACGCCGCCACCGCCGCCTGGTCGAGCCGATCGAGCAGGTCCTTGACGACGTTCCCCGTCAAACCCCAGATGCGTCGGCCGGCGACCTCGTAGCCGTGAAGCAGCCGTGTGCCCCACGGCGTCTCGCGCCGTTCGACGGTGGGCACGACAGCCCGGAGTGCCGCCAGCGGCACCACGAAAGTCTCGACCACTTCGCTCGACTGCAACGCCAGCGGAGCGGGCCACGCGATCCGCGCCACGTGGGGGGTGGCGATCAGGCCGAAGGGCGAGGGATGGTCGTCGAGCAGACCGCACACCGCGTCGGCCTGCACGTCGAGGCCGACCTCCTCGCGAGCTTCGCGCAGCGCGGCCGCGAGCTCGGTCTCACCGGGGTCGACCCGGCCCCCCGGGAAGGCGATCTGCCCGGCGTGTCGCCGCAGGTGCGGAGCGCGCACCGTGAACAGGAGCGAGGGACCCTCGTGGGCATCGAGCAGTGGCACCAAGATGGCCGCACGACCGTGGCCCTCGAGGTCGAGGCGGCGGGCGGGCCGGCAGGCGACCGCCCGCGTGAGCCAGTCCTGGAGGGGCGCAACGCTCATCGCGACGAACGCGTCAGACGCGCCTCGAGCGCGTCGCGCAGGGCGAGTTCCGGGTCGACGCCGGAACGCCGCGCGAGCTGGGCGAGGTGGAGCAGGGCGGCTCCGATCGACTCTGGGTCGCCAGCGACGTCCGCCAACTGCCGTTCCGCGAGTGCGGCGTCGAGGCCCCACGACAGCGCCTTGTCGAGTTCGGCGGCGCGCCGCAGCGCGGGCAACGACCGCGGAACGCCGTCGGCGGCCGTCCTGGGAGGAGCGCCGGTGGCCGCACGCTCCTGTGCCTTGATCGCGTGCCAGTTCGTGAGGACGTCGTCCACCCCCGTGACGCTGACCGCGCCGAACACGTGTGGATGCCGCCGCACCAGCTTGTCGACGATGGAGCTTTCGACGTCGTCGTACGTGAACGTCGCCGCCTCCTCGGCGATCACCGCGTGGAACGCGACCTGCAGCAAGACGTCGCCGAGCTCGTCGGCGATGAGGCGCGGGTCGCCGCTCGCGAGGGCATCGACCGCCTCGGCCGCCTCTTCGATCAGGTACGGGCGCAGCGTCTCGTGGGTCTGCTCCCGGTCCCAGGGGCAACCGTCGGGCGCACGCAGAGCGCGCATGGTGTCGAGCAGCCGTCGCATGCGCCCCATCGTAGCGCCAACGACCATGAGCGCGCGTCAGCCGTGGGGTTCGGTTGGCGCACCAGCACGGATGACCGCCCAATGCCGACCCGTCAGACCGGCGTCCCGCCGATGCGAGAAGCAGCGCGGATCGGCGCTGGTGCAGACCCCGGAGTCGTGCAAATGGTGCGGGCGCACGCCGGCGCGGAGGAGCTGGGCACGCACCAAGGTCGCGACGTCGGCTCGGAAGCGATCCGGGTGGCCTGGGTCGGGCCGCACGGCGTGCTCGGGTGCACCCGCCCGTGCGAAGGCCTCGGCCACCTCGGGTCCGACCTGGTAACGATCAGCGCGGATCGCCGCCCCGAACCACACCACGAGGTCGCCACTGCGGCTCCCGTAGCGCGCACGCAGCACCGCTACGGCTGCGCTCGCCACGTCGGCCACGGCCCCGCGCCAACCAGCGTGCACGGCCGCCACGGCTCCGCTACGAGGGTCGTGCATCAGCACGGGAAGGCAGTCGGCGGCGCTCACGGCGAGCACCCAGTCGGGATCGTCCGACACGATCGCGTCGCCATCGGCACCGATCGGATCGACACCGGCGACACGCACCACGGAACCGTGCACTTGGTCGAGCCGCATCACGCGTTCGATGGCCACGTCGAAGCGCCGCGCGACGCGCGAGCGGTTGGCGGCGACCGCATCGGGGTCGTCGCCGACGGACAGGCCGAGGTTCAGGGTCGCGTACGGACCGCGGCTGACGCCGCCCGCGCGCAGGGTCATGCCGTGCGGCACCGCCAGCGGTCCGCGCAACAGCGCCTCGGTCGGGCGCGTCGCGTTCAGTAGTTCCTCTCCCTGACCTGGAAGCCGGCGTGCTCGACGAGCCACTCGACCACCGCATGGACCGCGCCTCGGACCGCCGGCGTGATCAACGGGTCACCGAAGCGCTCGAGCCGGACGATCACCTCACCGGACTCGCGACGCTGCGCCACGACCAAGAGCTGCTGCGTGAGTTCGGTCTCGTCGACGGTGACGCGGAACAGCCAGCGATCTCGACCACCGAGGACCTGCGCGCCCTCGTGCACGATGACGTGCGCATCGGCGTACGCCTCGACGCGCTTGGCGTCGGCCGGGAGGCGGTCTGGATCGGGGAACGTCCCCTTCAGAAAGGCGTGGGGCATGGTCGCTGGAGCCTCCAGATGCGTTGGGTGCGTGTCGCTCGGGCGTTCGAGTCGGAACACCTGGTAATGGAGCGGCTTGCCCTGCTCGCGCCACTTCAGGGCGTACTTGGTCTCGAACACCGACGCGGGCGGCACGCGCTCCAGGAGTGCATAGCGCCCGTCGGCGCGTGCCTCGTCCCGTGCGAACGCGAGGTACTCCGGGTGGTCGGTCGCGAGCCGGATCTCGCCCCCGGCCACGAGCCGTGACGCCGCCATGGCGAAGAACGGCCGCCGCAAGAGCCGGTGGCGCTCGTGGCGTTCCTTCGGCCAGGGATCGGGGAAGTTGACGGTGATGCTCTGCAGGCCGTGCGGCGCGAAGAGCTGACGCAGCGCGACCGCCGCACCGACCTTGGCCACCCTGACGTTGCCGACACGCTCGCGCCGGATGCGCGCGAGCGCGCGTTGCACGGACACGGTCGAGACCTCGAGTCCGACGTAGTCCTCGTGTGGCGCCTCGAGAGCGCGGCGCACCGTGAAGCGGCCATCGCCGAACCCGACCTCGAGGTGCAGGGGCGCGCTGCGGCCGAAGGCCTTGGACCAATCGACGGGGAACGGCGCGCGCCGCCACGCGACCCACGCGCGACCGGGCTCCGGTGCGACGCGAGGCGGCGTTGCAAGGTCCCCGCCTGGGACGTCACCGGCAGCGCCGGCTGGAGCGCCCGACGCCGGGATGCGAGCGGCGTCAGCCACCGTAGGGCTTCACGAGGACCGTGTCGTCGACCCGCAAGTCGAAGCGCAGGAGCGTGTCGGGAAGGGCCATGAGATACGGACCACCACCGACCAGAACCGTGATCGGCGCCGCGAAGGCGGTGCCGTCGGGACGCCGCACCGCCACCTCCGCGACCTCGCCACCGAGGACCCGCGACCAGTTGTTGACGATGCCTTCGTCGACGCCGACCGAACCCCCCGGCACCCCGGAGCGCGCGAGCCGCACGACGAGCTGCGCCGTGCGCGCTCGCCGGGTGCGCAGTTGCAGCGCCCCCACGTCGATCAACCGGCCGACGACGCGCTGGACGTGCTCGAGCGGAAGCTCGAGCGTGCTGGCGAGGCGCGCGACGCTGCGCACGCCGTTGATGGCTGCCAGGACGCGACGCTCGTCGTCGCGCAGCGGCAGCGATCGTGGGGCGTCGTCGCTGCTGTATGGCACCGCCTCACGCGAGATCTCCGGGACGCGCTCCGGTTCGTCCTTGCGATGCTCGTCGAGGCGTCTGAGCGCCTCGAGGACCAGGTTCTCGCTGCTGGTGCTCACCGTGCGCCGTGGCGCGGGCAACCCGACGGTGAACTCGAAGCTACCGCGCTCGTCCTCGAACAGGGCAAACACCGCGGGCTCACCCTCGAAGCCCCCGAACTCGGCATGCGTCACGCGGCCACGCTCGAAGTACACCCGGGCCGGGCCCTCGGGGTGCTGCACCGCCAACCGCCCCGTGCGCGACGAGGCGGCCAACAGCTGGAACAGGTCGACCAACGAGAACAAGCCGAGCGTGCCGGTCACGCCCGCCATGCTACCCCGGCGCCGCCACCCCTCGGCGACGCCGGCTCACGGTCCGGGGTTCACGGTCCCGGGTGCGGGACGCGCACGGTCACGATCGCCTCGGAGCGCGCATCGGGCGCGCTAGCGAGCACACCGGGCCAGCGTGGATCGTCCACGCACGGCGGCAGCGCCCGAGCGCCGACCAGGTTGGCGACGATGCTCGAGCGACCCCGGGGTCGCAGGCCGAGGACGTCGCCCACGAGCATCGGGTTCACGCCGTAGCGCAGCGACGCTCGACCCTGGATCCGTGCCCGCAGGCCATCGTCGAACCACGCCTCGCCCTCGCTGCGATCGGGGCTCGGTGGCCACGGACGCTCCCAGTCGGCGTCGTTGGCCGACGGCTGCACCACCACCTGGGCGCCGCGCCCGTCCAACGTCGACAGCACGCGCTCGTGGAAACCGTCGAGGCACACGGCCACGCCCAGGCGCCCGACGGCCGTGGCGACCACCTGCACGTCGTCGAGCCGGCCGCAGCGCAAGCCGGCGCGCTGCTCGGCGCCCGGCATCAGATGGATCTTGGCGGTGCGAGCGAGCAGTCGACCGCTCGGCGCGAAGGTGAGCGTGGCGTTGTTGACGGACGGATCGCGAACGAACCAGCCGCGGCTCGGCTCTTCGTCGACGTCGGGCACGAACGCGCTGCCGGCCACCACCACCGCGCCGGAGGCGCGGGCGGCGGCAGCGAACGCGTCGTGCCACATGCGGAACGCATCGACGGCGTAGGTGCCGTACAGTGCCGACGCCCCCAGGCGCCGGGTGCGCCAGGCGGTGAGAAGCCAGCGTCCGGCGTCGCGCCGGGCGAGCCGGCGCAGCGCGCTGGCGACGTCGGGTGCACGCACGGCATCCTGGTCACCTGCGGCGGTCAGGAGCAGCGGCAGCCCGACCAACTCCGGGAAGGCCACCAGCCGAGGGCGCTCGCCCGCCTCGGCCACGGCAGCGCGCGCCAGCGCCACCATGCGCTCTCGGAAGGCGTCGGCCGACGCGTACAGCGCCGGTGACCATTCGACCTGGACCGCTGCCAGATGCACGTCCACGAACGAAGTGTACGCGCCACGTCGCCACGGGGCGCGTGGCCACCGAGCACGTCGGAGCAGTTGGTAGACTCCCCGAGTGACTCCGCGGTTGGCGCGGTACGTGCTCCGCGAGGCCGCCGGCCTGTA
Organism: Trueperaceae bacterium; assembly: GCA_003556805.1. Lineage (GTDB taxonomy): Bacteria > Deinococcota > Deinococci > Deinococcales > Trueperaceae > CSSed10-48. The sequence goes on from PWQI01000097.1 coordinate 7,308, forward strand.
CGCGCTCGGCGCGCTGAGCCTGTGCCTCCTCCTATCGATCGACCTGCTCAGCGTCCTCGCCCGCTTCCTGGTCGAGCAGGGGGCGACGTGGGGCGCCGTCGGCCGCCTGTTGCTGTTCAAGCTCCCCTGGTTCTTGCACTTGACGCTGCCCGTCGCGGTGGTGTTCGCGATCCTCCTCGTGTCGGGGCGACTCGCCAAGGATGCCGAGTTGCGCGCCGCCTACGCCGGTGCGGTGCCGCCCGGCGCCCTGCTCGTGCCGCTCGTGGCAGGCGGCATGCTCGTGTCCGGCATCGCCATCGTCAACAACGGTTGGTTGGAGCCGCTCGGCGAGACCGCGTACCAGGCCGAGATCCAAGGGTTCCTGTACGTCCGCCCACCCGCAGCGACGCAGACCGACGCGGCGTTCGTCGTTCCCGGCGAGGGGGTGTACGCGGCTGCCCGCGTTCGCTCCGAGCGCGACGCCAGCGGCCGAGCGGAGCTCCTCGGTGTCTTGGTGGTGCTCGACGACGGCACCGTGCTGAGCGCCCCACGGGGCACCTGGGACGCGAGCGACCGCAGTTGGTCGCTGCAAGAGGTCGAGCGCCGAGTTCCGGGCGAAGAGCGGACCGTGCTCGCGGACGTGCGCCTGCCGTTCGAGCTCGAGTCCACGCCCGAGGAGACGCTGGCACGGCCCCAGCAGCAGACGCTGACCGAGCTGCAGCGCCGGGTCGCCAGCGCGCGCGCGGCGGGCGCCGATGCCTCCGCGCCCCGCTTCGAGTTGCATCGCCGCATCGCCGACGCGTCGAGCGCGACCGTGTTCGCCCTCGTCGCCGGCGCACTCGGTTTGCGCGTGCGCGGGCGCGGCGGTGCCTTCGGGTGGACCATCACGCTCCTCGTGCTGTTCTGGGCAACGTGGACGTTCACGGGGGGGCTGTTCGAGAGCGGGGTGCTCGGCCCGGCTGTCGCCGCCTGGGCCACGCCGGCAGCCGTAGCGCTCGTCGGTGTAGTGCTCGCGTGGCGGGTGACGCACCGGTGAGTCGCTTCGGACTCGCACTGGCGCGCGAGATCGGTCCGCTCTACCTCGCTGGCGTGGCGGTGCTGCTCGTCTTGCTCCTGGCGTCGTTCTTGCTCGGTGTGCTGGCCGACGTCCTGGCGCGCGGCGTGCCCCCATCGCTGGTCGCCGGCTACCTGCTCGCCAAGCTGCCGTCCGCGGCCTCGGCGGGACTGCCGCTGGCGCTCTTGTTCGCTGCGCTCCTGGCGTTGACGCGCGCGAGCCAGGACGGCGAACTCAAGGCCGCTCTGCTGCTCGGCCTCACACCCGGCCGCTACCTACGCCCGCTGCTCGCCATCGGCTTGAGCGTTGCCCTCTTGACGGCTGCGAACAACGAGGTGCTGGTGCCGTGGGCTGAGCGGCGCGCTCAGGAGGTGCAGCGCGAGATCCTCCTGCGTTCGCCAGAGACGGTCGTTCAGACCGGCAGCTTCTTCCAGGATGCGCTCGGTCGGAGCATCTTCATCGAGGGCGTCGCCGCCGACGGGGCGCTCGTGGGCATCACGGTCATCACACCGGGGGGCATCCAGGGCCCGCGTCAGCTCATCCGTGCGGCGCGTGGACGCCCCGACGCCGCGGCTGGGGTGTGGCTCCTCGAGGACCTGAGCTACCAGACGTTCCGGCGCAGCCGCGTCGTGCTCGAGGCGAGCGCCGAGCGCGCGACGCTCCCGGTGCGAGGCCTGACCGCCGCCACCCCCGCCGCTGCCGACCTGGTCACGCTGCCGCTCTCCGAGCTCCTCGCACGCGCCACGCAGGCGCCGGGGGACGCGCCGGCCGAGTGGACGGCGCTTCACCGCAAGGCGGCCGAGCCGCTGGCGGCGGTGGCGTTCGCCGCGTTCGCGTTGGCCGTCGCGCTGGCCAGCTTCCGGCGAGCCGCCTCGCTGGGCCTGGTGTCGGTGATGGCCCTGACCTTCGTGTACTACGCGACGTGGAGCGTGGCGAAGCTGCTGGGCGCCCAGGGCACCATCCCGGCCGCGCTGGCCGGGTGGGCGCCCGTCGGTCTGTACGCCATTGCGGCAGCGCTGCTGCTGGTGGTCTCATGGCGACGCTGATCTCGCGCCTGAAGCGCGCCACGCTGGCCGTGGCGTGCGCAGCGAGCCTCGCCTCGGCGTGCGCTGCGACCGTCGTCGTGGACGGTAGCAGCGACCCGGACTCGCGGCTCGAGCTGCGCCAGGTGCAGCTCCCCGATGGGAGCGAGGTCGAGCTCTACGTGCTCGAGGGCGATCCGATCGTGGTCATCATCGACGACGACCAGCGGCTCGAAGGGCGCCGCATCGAGTTCGACCCGACCGCGCGCGAAGTCCGGGTGATCGGGCCCGGCTCGATCGAGCAAGGTGGCGAGCGCTTCGAGGGTAGCGACCTCGTGATCGGCCTCGTCGACGAGCGGTTGAGCGGCCGCGACGTGCTGATCGTCACGGGTGAGATCGACGTGTGGGGCGAGCTCGCCACGCGGCTGCCGGGTCAGGTCGACGTGTTGCGAGGGCGCTTCAGTCCGTGCTCGCGGTGCGATCAAGACCCCTGGGACTACGGCTTCCTCGCCGAGCGGCTGTGGCTCTTCCCCGGCGACCGCCTCGTCGCGCAGGGCGTCACCGTCTTGGTCCGCGGCGTCGCGGTCACGGGGCTGCCCTGGCTCGTCCTGCCGTTGGCCGACGAGGACCGGCAACCGCGGCTGAGCATCGTCTCCGGAGACGCCAACCGGCGCGCCGAGGTCGCGCTCACCTGGCCCTACGTCGCGGGGCGCGACGGCCTCGGTCGCTTCACGGTGCGCTACCTCGCAGAGGTGCGGCCGGGCGCTGGCGGTTGGTTGACCGAGCGGCTGCTCGGCGGCGCCGTTGCGGCGTCGCACGTCGCGTGGGAACTGGAGCATCGGCTGTTCGACGAACGCGGTTCTGGGTCGCTGGACATCGCGTACCTGCCCAGCCTGCCCGAACTCGGCGGCGACGGCGAGGCGCCGGCCGAGCTCGGCGTGAGGCTCCGGTACGCTACCGACCCGACGCTCGCGGCGCCGATGGTACGCGTGGGCCTCGAGCGCGACGACGCCCGCGTCCCCGGGCGCTGGGAGTACGACCTCGGCGTGACGGGTGAGGCGCCGAACCTCCGCGGTCGTTTCGACACGCGCGGGTTCGTCGACACGCGGCCGGGATCCACCACGCTCGCGCCGAGCTACGACGGCGTAGCCGAGCCGCGCCGGACGGTCACGCGGTTGCGTCTCGAGGTGCTCGACACACTTGGCTTCGACCTCGGGCCGGTCCGCTGGGTGTCGGGCGAGCTCGACCTGGGCGTGTTCGAGGACACCAGCGATCCGACGAACCGCTCGGCAGCCGTCAGACCCTTCAGCGTCGCAGGACGCGCCCGCGTGGCGCACACGCTCGAGTTGACGCCGCTGCGCCCGTGGGCCGGGTTGCAGATCGACGGCCGCAACGTGTTCGACGGCCGGTACTACGACACGGCCGAGCGGCTGGTGCTGTGGCGCAGCGCGGTCGGTGTGCGGCAAGCCTTCGGAAACGCCGGCGAGCTCGCCGTGACCTTCGACCGCGACGTGAACGAGGGCGAGACGCCGTTCCGATTCGACTCCGTGACGCGCCGCAACCGGGCCGCGTTCGGTGTGCGGCTGCGCCTGGCGCCGTATCAGAGTTGGAGTCTCGACAGCCGTACGGGTTACGTCCTGCTCGACACGCGTCGGCCCGAGGACCGCGGCTGGGAGCTGCTCGACACCTCGCTGCGGCTCTTCACGAACGTGAGCGGGGTCGCCTTCGACGTGCGCCACCGCTACGGCCTCGACGCAGACGACGACACCCACACCATCGATGCGACGCTCGACCTCCGCGCTCGGCGTGCGCCCGCCGAGCTGAGCATGAACGTCACGCATCGACAGGACCTGGCGCCGCCGACGGTCGAGAACGGCACGCAGACGACCGAGACTCGCACCAGCACGCGCTGGTCGGTCACCGTCGACCGCGTCGTCGGCCTGCGGGTCGAGACGGCCTATCGGCCGCAGCCGCCCGCCGTCGGCGGCGCGCCCGGCAGCACTTGGTCGCCGCTCGACGTGCGTCTCGACCTCGGATCGCTCGCGGCGCGCGACACCCGCCCCGGCGTCCGGGCCGACCTGCGCGTCGATCTCGAGGACGGTGCGCCCGAGCGGCTCGGCCTGACGGTGCGCGCGCTCGTGGGCGAGGCCGAACTCGAGGCGACGCAGCGCATCGCGCTCCCGTCTGCCGTCGTGAGCGAGCAGCGCGTCAGCGTCACGCTGCCCGGCCGCTTCGGTGTGGTCCTCCGCGGCGTCACCTGGTTCCCGCCGGCACTGCTGGGGCTCGAGGAGGACCGAGACGCGGCACGCCCGGTGTCGCTGAGCGTGCGTGAGGCGCCCGAGTCCGGTCCGGTCCGCTGGGAGGCCAACCTGCGCGCCACGTTCGACCCCTCGCTGGACGGCGGCGCGGGCGGACGGCGCGACACCGTCGCCGACCTGCGCGTCGACGTGACGCGCGAGCGCCTCGGACCCATCGACATCAGCCTGAGCACCTTCGCCGAGTGGCGCCTGCGCGACGACGCACTCGATCGGACGTATCTGCGGCGGGCCTCGCTGACGGTGGGCATGGACGTCTTCGAACGCGTCGGCGTGCAGGGGCGGGTCGGGTACCTCGCGACCTACGCACAGGCGACGGAGACGTTCACGCGCTCCGAGCTGCAACTCGAACGCGTGACGCTCAGCGTCCGCGCCACCGACCAGCTCACCCTCGGCGCCCAGGTCAGCGACGTCTGGGACTTCACGCGCACGCGCGCCGACCAGAGTCCGTGGAACGTCCGACCCGAGGTCTTCTTGGTGTGGGACCGCTGCTGCTGGGCGTTCGCCGCCGCGTACGATACCGGCAGCGGCAACCTGCGGCTGGTCCTGACGGGCCCGGGGGCCGCGACGGGCATCGAGGAGATCCTGCCGACGCCCTTCGGTCTCGAGCGTCGACCACTCGACGCAGGGGGGAGCCCATGAACCGCTCCTACAGCGTGACGGCGCGCCTCGTCCGCGGCCTCGGCGCGATCGCCCTCACCGTCGC
>PWQI01000117.1 GCA_003556805.1 Trueperaceae bacterium
GTCTCGATCCCGTCACCGTTCCGACCGCGCTCGCCGACCTGCTGGCGTGGCGGAACGCGTATCGCGCCCGCCTGCTGGCTCCCACCGGCTGGTGGGCGGTCAGCAACCTCGCCTGGATCGACGGATCGAGCGCGTGGCTCGGTGGCGGCGATGAGCTGCGCCTCCCAGCGCGCGCGCCCGCGCGCCTGGCGCGGCTCGAGCTCGACGGTGACGACCTCGCGCTGGCGCCGTCGGCACCCGGTCAGCTGACCCTCGATGGTGAGCCGCTCGACGCGCCTGTGCGACTGGCCGGAGGCGGCGCGGAGCTGCGGCTCGTCGCAGATCCCGACCTGACGGTCACCGTCGTGCAGCGTGGCGACCGCTGGGGCGTGCGCGTGTACGACGCGGCGCAGGCCCGCGCCCGCGCGACCGATCCGGTCGCCTGGTTCGAGCCCGAACCGGGCTGGAGCGTCACGGCCTCGGTCGAGCACGCTGGCGACGGGGCGACGCTGCCGATCGTCGACGTCTTGGGCAATGCCCGCGAGGTCGCCGTCGCCGCGCGACTGCGCTTCGCACTCGCGGGGCACGAGCACACGCTGTTGGCCACTGACGCGGGCGGTCGTCTGTTCGTCAACTTCCGTGACGCGACCAACGGGAGCGAGACGTACGGCGCCGGACGCTTCCTCACGGCGGACGCGCCGGTGAACGGGCGCACCGTGCTGGACTTCCAGCGAGCGCACCATCCGCCGTGTGCCCACACGCCGCATGCCATGTGCCCGCTGCCACCGTTGACGAACCGGCTGACGATCGCGGTGCGGGCGGGTGAGCGCTGGCCGCCGGGCACGGTCGGCGGTCGCTGCGCGTCGGGCGTCGACGGGGCATGATGGGCCACGAACCGTGATCGGCGGCTGCCCTGCCCCAACCGTACGCTACGTGCCGCGCCCGCAGCGGCGCTCATGCCCGACACGGGGCGGACCGTAGGACCCCATCGACACCTGCTATACTTTCATCCTCAACAGGAGAAGGAGGTCGTCATGCGACGCACCGTCATCAGAGGCGCAGCCGTGCTGGCGCTGCTCGCCGTCACCATCACCATCGCCCTAGCGCAGATCGAGCGCTTCGAACCGGCAGGGGACGTCACGCTGTACCTGATCTCGCCGTACCACGGTGAGGTGATCGATGGCCCGGTGCTCGTGCGCTTCGGCGTGCGTGGTATGGGCGTGGCGCCCGCGGGCATCGACCACCCGAACACGGGGCACCACCACCTGCTGATCAACCTGCCGGTCGACGAGGTCGACCTCGATCAACCGCTGCCGTTCACCGACCAGACGCGCCACCTCGGTGGCGGGCAGACCGAGATCCTGCTGGAGCTCGAGCCGGGGACGTACAACCTGCAGGCGCTCTTCGCCGACTTCCGCCACATCCCCTTCGACCCGGTGGTCGTCTCCGAGGTCATCACCATCCACGTGCGCTGAGCAGCGCGTAGGGCGTCAACGGGGCGGGGCCGGTCGAGGTCCCGCCCCGTCGCTCGTGTCGCCGCTTGCTCAGCCCCTCGTGGTGCCGTCCGTCCGCTCGCCGCGCTCCTCCGCGTCGGCACCCGCGGCGTCGTCGTCGACCCGCGCGTCGTCGACCCGCGCGTCGTCGTCGCCACGCTCGCTCGCTCCGTTCGACTCAGACTCGGGCTCCGGCTCCTCCTCAGGCTCAGGCTCAGGCTCGGGCTCCGGCTCGGGCTCGTCTTCCGGCTCGTCGTGCTGGACGTCCCCCATCGTCTCCTCCGGCGCCTCGGGTTCGCGCTCCTCGGCGTCGGGTGTGATCGGCTCGGTGCGCAAGGCCTTCATCAGCGCGATGCACATGAACACCATGATCACGGCGAACGGGAGCCCGGCCGCGATCGACGCGGCCTGCAGCGCTCCGAGGCCCCCGACGACCAGGAGCACGGCGGCGACGGCGCCCTCGGTGACGGCCCAGAACACGCGCTGGATCTTCGGCGGGTCGGTGTGCCCGCCGGCGGCGAGCATGTCGATGACGAGCGAGCCCGAGTCCGACGACGTGACGAAGTAGGTGACGACGAGCGCCGTCGTCAACGTGGCGGTGATGGCGGCGAACGGCAGTTCATCGAGCATCACGAAGATCGCCGTGGCGACGTTCGCCTCCACGGCGGCACCGAGATCGACGCCGCGGAACAACTGCATCTCGAGACCGGTGCCGCCCATCACGGTCAGCCACACGAAGCCAGCGAGGGTCGGCGCCACGAGCGCGCCGGCCACGAACTCCCGGATCGTGCGCCCTCGGGACACCCGAGCGATGAACATGCCCACGAACGGCGCCCAGGAGATCCACCAGCCCCAGTAGAAGATCGTCCAACCGTCCTGCCAGCCGGTTTGCGCGACGGCGTCGTTCCAGAGGCTCAGGCCGGGCAGATGCTGCACGTAGTCGCCGATGCCTTCGACCAGGAACCGCAGCAGGAAGAGCGTCGGACCGGCTACGAGCACGAACAGCAGCAGTGCCACGCTCAACGCGATGTTGAACTGGCTGAGCCGCTGGATGCCCTTGCTGAGGCCCAGGAGCACCGAGCCGGTCGCCAGGAGCGTGACGAACGCGATGATCGCGACTTGAAGCCACGCAGACTCACCGATGCCGAGCAGGTAGTCGAGCCCGGAGTTGATCTGGAGGACCCCGAAGCCGAGCGAGGTGGCGACCCCGAACATCGTGCCGAAGATCGCGAACGCATCGATCGCGTGACCGATGGGCCCGTAGATGCGCTCGCCCAGGAGTGGGTAGAAGGCCGACCGGATGGTGATCGGGAGCTTCTGACGGTAGGCGAAGTAGCCGATGGCGAGACCGACCACGCAGTAGACGGACCACGCGTGGAGCCCCCAGTGATAGAACGTGTAGCGCAAGGCCTCCGCGGCGTCCGGAGCCCCACCCGTCGGCGGCTGCAGGTAGTGGTACATCGGCTCCGCAACGCTCCAGAACAACAAGCCGATCCCCATCCCGGCGCTGAACAGCATCGCGAACCAGCCAGCGAGGCTGAAGCGCGGCGACTCGAACGCATCCCCGAGACGAACGGGGCCGTAGCGGCTGAAGGCCAGGTAGACGACGAACACGAGGAACAGCGTCACCACGAGGACGTAGAACCAGCCGAACACGTCGGTGATCCAGGCTTGCGTGGCGGCGA
>PWQI01000216.1 GCA_003556805.1 Trueperaceae bacterium
TGTTCGCTTAAACCTAATACCTGAATAGTGAGCGGCTTCCTTATTTGAACCAACAGCATAAATTTTTCTGCCGAGAACGGTTTTAGATAAGACATAACCCATAATGATTAAGACAATCCCGGCAAAAATTACTGGCATTGGTAGTCCAAATAACTCTCCACCCCCAATGAAACGAAATGCTGGAGTAAATTTCGCAAATACCACACCACGTGTTAGATAATAAGAATACCCACGAGCGATATTCCCAATCGCAAAGGTCACCAAGAAAGGTGGAAGACCAATATATGCGACGGCAAATCCATTTGCGACTCCAATCAATGAGCTGACAGCCATAATACCAGTGATGCCAAGCACCATGTCAAGAACAGTCCTACCCTCTTGAAAAAATGGTGCGAACATCATTGTTGAAAGCGCAATAATCGATCCGATAGACAAATCGATACCAGAGACAAGCATCGCCATGGCCATTCCTGTCGCCAACATTAAATTAAGCGATGCTGACCTCAACACATACATCATATTGGTTGTTGTTAAAAAGTTAGGTGTAACGATAATTAAAATAACTGCCAATAAGATAACAATCGACACCCGAGACAGATCTTCGATATTCTTTTTGAGAAATGTACTTATTTTATTGACCATATTATTCAACTTCATCTATTGTGCAATCCTATTTTTCATCTGAGACGGGAAGAAATTCCGTCGAAGATTCTTGCGCCACAGCCTACCCTCTTCAGTTCTGAAAGCATCTATCGTAACAATGATGATAAGGACAGCGCCGATCGTGATCATCTGAACGGAGTTTGCCATGCCGATCAGGTTCAATCCATTTCTGAGTGCCCCAATCGTAAAAGCACCGATTAATGTCCTAAACGGAGAACCCTTACCACCTGTCATGGCAGTGCCTCCAACAACGGTTGCCGCAATGCCATCAAACTCCAAGCCTAATCCTGTTGCGGCAATTCCTGATGCTAAACGAGAAGTCAACAATATCCCTGCGATTGAAGCAATAAGCCCACTGAGCAAGAATACTGTGAATCGGGTTTTTTCCACATTAATACCGGAAAGCACTGATGCTTCGTTATTTCCCCCAATCGCATAAATATAGGTGCCGAACTTCGTGTGTTTCATTAAAACATGAAAAACAATATACAAAGGAATAAGGACCAACAACGAAACAGGTAAGATGCCGATACTCCTATTTCCAACCATCACAGAATACAAAGAGCCGCCACCAATGAAACGAAAAGCTTCCTGGTCAATGATCTGAATCGAAGAACCACCGCCCACAATTCTTGCCATTGTCTCACCAATCCGATAAGTAGCCAATGTAATAATGAATGCAGGAATTTTTGTTTTTGAAAGGATCAAACCATTTAATGCACCAACGAGCATGCCGGCAAGCATAGCCGCACCTATTGCAATCAAGATCACCAGAATTGGGCTTACCTCGCGAATACTGTTTATCAATGGGAAATCCAGTACCAAAACCCTGGCTGCAATCATCCCTGAAACAGCCACCGTACCACCAATCGAAAGATCTACGCCAGTTGAACAAATTGCAATAAAGGAAGCAACAGCAATGATCCCGACTCCTGAGCTGACCTGGACAATAATATTCATTACATTCGAGACGGTCAGAAAACGATCCGTTAAAATCGAGAAGAAGACCAGGATGATTAACCCCAACCAAACAGTCAAAGGCACATTACCCAGGACTTTCGTAAGCGTTTGTATCGGTTTTTGAAATTTTTTATCTGCCATTATTCCTTGCCTCCAACCGCATACGATATTATTTCTTCTTGTGTTGTGTTGAAACCGTCTAGCTCCTTAACAATCTCCCCATCTCGCATGACATATACTCGGTCAGACAAAGTCATGATCTCTGGTAAATCGGATGAGATCATCAATATTGCAACACCTTGACAGGCAAGATGATTCATTAAGTTGTGGATTTCCTCTTTAGCACCTACATCGATGCCTCGAGTTGGCTCGTCAAAAATCATGAAGTTTGAGTTTGTGCACAACCACTTGGCAAGAATGACCTTTTGCTGGTTGCCACCTGAGAGAACCAACACATCTCTTTCCACATCAGGTGTGACAATATTCAACTTTTCACGGTAATCCCATGCAATCTTATATTCCTTTTTCTCATCAACAATGCCAGTAGGAAAAAGTGTTGGCAAACTTGCATGGGTTATGTTTACTTTGATTGGAAGATTCAAAGCTAACCCATACCGTTTTCGGTCTTCAGATATAAATGCCATTTTCTGCTTTACACTTTTGGTCGGTGAGATCCCTCCTTCTTTATCCCGAACTCTGATCTCGCCTGAATCTTTCTTTGTGATTCCAAAAATCGTCTGGGCCAGATCAGTTCTACCAGACCCCACCAAACCTGCAAGACTTACAATTTCACCTTCATGAATGTTCAACGAAATATCGTGTAATGTGTCATTAACATTAAGGTTTTCCACCTGAACAACAACGTTATCTGTTTTACTGCAAGATTTTCTTACCCGATCCTTACGTACTTCTCGACCAACCATCATCCTGATGATTTCATCCAGATCGAAATCTTTTGCATCTCTGGTGCCGATTGTTCTTCCATCACGGATTACGGTTATCCGATCGCCAACAACGCGAAGCTCTTGCATACGGTGAGAAATGTAGATCACAGAAACATTATTTTTCTGTAAATCTTTAATCGTCATAAAAAGGGTTTCGATTTCTCTTTCACTCAGAGCTGCTGTTGGCTCATCCATAACGATAATTTCGGCGTCGACCAATAATGCCTTGGCTATTTCCACCAATTGCTGTTGAGCAACACTTAAATCGTTTACCTTGGTATTTGGATTAATATCTGCTCTTAAGAATGTGAGTAATTCTTTGGCTTTTTTAATTTGGGCAGGCATGTCAACAAGACCAATTTTGTTCTTAAGTTCTCTGCCCAAAAACATATTTTGTACAACGGTCAAATTCGGAATTAAATTAAATTCTTGAAAAATGATCGCAATCCCTTTATCCTGGGATTGTTTTGTGCTGTCAAACTGAACCTCTTCACCGCGCAACTTAATTTTTCCATCATTAGGTTGATAAACACCGGTGAGAATCTTCATTAATGTTGATTTTCCCGCCCCATTTTCTCCAACCAAA
>PWQI01000044.1 GCA_003556805.1 Trueperaceae bacterium
CCGCCCTCTGCGAACGCGGGTCCGAGCGGCTGGCCGGTGGCCGGCGCGATCGCGTCGAACGTCCGTGCGCCGGGCGCCACTGCCTGCCCTTCGATGATGTGTCCTCCGTGCATGTCGTGTTGCCTCCTCGCGTGGTGCGTGCCGGCCGCTGCGTCGGTGACGGTCGCAAGCCGGCGAGCGTCGGCGTTCGTCGTCCGGTACGCACCGTAACCCTCACCGCTCCGTCAGGAGGCCGCCCGACGGGCGCACGGTCGCGGGCTCCGTCACACGCGAGCCACGACCTCGGCCAGGGCGGGTGTGGCGCGCAACCGACCGAGGCGGCCGTACCGACCGCGCTCGACCTCGACGAGGCCCAGGAAGGCGGCGAACCGCTCGAGCGCACGCACCGTGTACGCGTCGCGGACCGCGTCCGTCGGGTCGCGCATCCAGGGGTGGTCGACGTAGGCGTCCTCTGCCTCGTCCAAGGTCAGCGGGAAGGCCCGGAGGAAGCAGTCGGCGTAGAACTCAGGAGGCCGCCACTCGCCGCCGTAGCGGAGCAGCAGCAGCAGCGAGAAGCCCCACGAGCGCTGCACGATGTCGAACTCGGGATAGAGGTCCGCGTAGTTCCAGGCGTACTTCCGGACGAACGCCTCGAAGAGGGCGCCGTACACGCCAGGCGCGCTGTGGCGCCCCATCGTGTCGCGGTAGCGCTTCGTCAAGCGCCAGCGCCCGCTCCGGAGCGTGATCAGCCCCGCCATCCTCGCGACGATGCGGGCGACGTGCAGGTCCCCGACGTCCTCCTCGCCCCGCGCCCGTTCGGGGACGTCCAGGTCGCTGCGGACCCAGCCGGCGTCGCGATAGCGCGCGGCGGCCTCGTGTACGTACCTGCGTGGGAGGTTGCCCTTGGCGGTGGCCTTCAGCCCGGCGTCGCCGAGCGCCTGCGCCAGGTCGAGGACGAGGAACAGGAGGGGGGACGGCGGCGTCACGCGCGGCACCTGGCTCACGGCGATCGGGCTGCCCGGCTCGAGCGGGGACCACAGGAGGCGCTGCATCTGCTCGGGGGAGAGTCCGTCGAAGTCGTCCACCGGTGCGGTGTTGCGGCGGTTGGTGAAGTCCTCGACGAAGGCCTGGAGCTCGTCCTCGCTCGTGAACTCGCGTTCCGACAGCGCCGCGGCCAGCTGCTCGTTCACGCTCGTGGGCGCATCGCCATCCCAGTCGTCGAACGCGTGCGACGGGTCGGCCTGGTCGACCACGAGCGGCAAGAGCGCGTCCAGGAGCGGCGTGGAACGGATCGCGGGCTCGTCGTCCGCGTCGTCCTCGTCGTCACCCAGCGACACCTCCGCGATGCCGAACGCGGCCGCGAAGCGGATGAGGTGTCTGCCGACGTACGTCTCGGCGAACGTGTCGATCGCCGCATCGGGCTGCTCGCGCTCTGCGGCGTGCAGCGCCTCGGGCGCCATCTCCGCGACGGCCTTCGCGTACAGGCGCAGCGGGAGCCACCGCGCGCCGAAGCGGTGCAGGAGGAGGACCGTGAGTGGCCAGCTGGCGTGGAGCGCGTCGGAGACACGGTTGCTCGGCGGGATCGGTCGGCGAGCCCAACCGCGCAGGAGGTGCGGGGCCACGGTGTCGAGGGTCACCTCGCGGGCGGCGGCGCGGCCCGAGGGCGTGAGGTGCGCCCGACCGCTGCGCCGGGCGATCAGGCCGGCCGCCTCGGCGGCGACGCGCACGTCCGAGATGATCATGAGGTCGGCCTCGCTCGTGACGGCGTCGGCGGGCAGCCCGAGCGACCGCGCGACGGCGCGGAGCGCGTCCGCGTCGAGCGCGCCGCCTGGGCCCACCCTCGCCCCCGTGTCGCCCAGCGCCGCCGCGATGGCGGCGAAGACCTGGGCCACGGGCGCTGCGCCGCTGTCGACGACGTGCTCGGGCAGCGCAAAGGCAGCGGCGCCGTCGAGCGGCGCTCGCAGGGTCGCGTGCAGGTCGTGCGGATCGAGGCCGGTCCAGAACGCGCGGGCGTGCTCGCTGTCGTGGCCGGTGTGGGGCTGGTGCATCGGCGTGATTCCTTCCATCGCGTTCGGAGATCGCTCGTCGCAACAGGCTACGTCAGTGCGAGCGGCGTTCTGCGCGGATCCGCTGCGGCCGCTGGGTGCGAGACCGCCGTTGCCGTAGGCTACACACCATGCACGGCGTCATCGACGACCTGGTAACGCACGAGTCGCCATATCGGATCGCCGGGACGCGGCGATGAAGCGCGCCGTGGTGCAGGTGGTCGGTCCGCCGGGCGCGGGCGCGACGATGCTGATCGAGCGCCTGCTGCGCTCGAACCGCTCGCGCTGGATGTGCGCCGTGCGCATCCGTCCGCCCGGTGACCGCGAGGCCGCTGCCGCCGAGCGCGAGCGCTACGCCGCGGCCGGAGCGATGCCCGCGGTGGTCGTCGACGAGCCCGAAGGTGCGGGTGCGAGCGTCTGGGAGGCGCTACAGGGGCACGAAACGCTGTTGGCCTGCGACGTGGTGCTGCTCGAGGGGGGACCGGTCGGGCCGCGGGAGGTGGACCTGGTGGTGTTCGTGGCGCCGCCGCTCGCCGCCGGCGAGCCACTGCTGGTCGAGGAGCGGCGGGAGGTCGGTCGCGTCGACGGCGAGACGGCGCTCGCGTTCCTGCTCGGTCTGGACCCGAACCGAGCCAGCGATGTGCCGGACGAGATCGACGAAGAGGACGTCGAGGTGGTCGAGACCTACGCACTGTCCGATCGCGAGGCGGCGGCGATGCAGCGGCTGCTCGACGAGGGGCTCCCGTCCATGCGCGACGGCGCCTGGTTGCGTGACGGTTGGGAGCCGATCGCCGACGCCGATCTCGCCGTCGTGAACGTCCGGCCGGACGACGACCCGGCGGCGGTGCACGCCACGCGCGCGGTCATCGAAGGCCTGCGAGCCGACGCGCGGTGGCAGGTGGGCGCCGCCGCTCGCCGGCGCGACGCGGGCCCGCGCCGCTGCCACGTGGGCGACCTGAGCGACCCGCGCGACGACGGCGCTCGTCGACTGATCGATGCGATCAAGCGGCGCTGGGCGTAGTCGGCATCGCGGCAGGGATGGCCGGGCGTCCCACAGCTGCAGGTTCGCATGGAGGGTGTCGCGCGCTCGTCAGGGCCCGAGCGACGCCAACGACGTCACGACCACA
>PWQI01000273.1 GCA_003556805.1 Trueperaceae bacterium
CCAATGCCGCCACGCCCGCCACCTTCGGCGCGGCCATACTGGTACCGATCGAGAAGACCCAACCCGCGCCCGGCGCCCAGGCGTTGAGCGGGCTGTAGGCGCTCAGGCAGTAGCTGAAGGGCGGCGCGGAGACGTCGCCGCCAGGACCCACGACGCGCGTCTCGGACGCGCCGTAGTTGCTGTAGAAGGCCAGCGAGTCGTCGGGTCCGGTGGCGTTGATCGACATCGCCGCGGGCGTGCCGGAGGGCACGTGGAACGTCGGCCGCTGCCGCGTCAGGTCGAGCCCGGCGTTTCCGGACGACGCCACCACCAGCGTGCCCTGCTGCCGCGCGTACTGGGTGGCGCGCAGGTACGCGACGTAGGCGGCCGCGCCGCCTGGCTCGTTCATGGTGCGCCAGCCACCCAGGCTCATGTTGATGACGTGCACGCCGTCGTCGGCCGCGGTCACGATGCCGTCGACGATCCACGACTGGTAGCCGATGCCGGTGGCGACATCGTCATCGGTGATCACCGCCACCATCACCTTGTAGTTGGCGATGCTCGCTTCGGGCGCCACCCCGATGATGCGGCCAGACGTGATGGCCCCCGCGATGGAGCCGGCGACGTGCGTGCCGTGCCCGTCATAGTCCTCCGGACTGCCCTGGTCCCACATGATCCAGCCGGGGGGCAACTCGACCGTGATGTCGGTGAAGTCCCTACCGTAGGCGTAGTTGGGCGCGATGTCCGGGTGCGCGGCGTACACGCCGGTGTCGAGCACCGCCACGACCGCGCCGGCGCCCTGCTGGATCGCCCAGGTGTCCGCGTCGCCGCCGACCCGCCGGATGTCCCACTGGTACGCCATGTACAGGTCGTTGTCCTCGACGCCCTCGACGGCGATGGCCTCGTGCACGATGCGCGCCTCCGGCAGGTCGAGGCTCAGCATGAGGTCGGGCCCCACGTGCGAGACGCCGGCGATGCGCGAGGCGGCGCGCGCGAAGTCCGGGTCATCCGAGCGCACTGCGCTCACGCCGATCTGCGGGATCTCGCGCACGATCTCGCCGCCGGCGGCCGCGATCGCGTTGCGCAGGCGGGCGTTCGGTGCGCCGCGATGCACCACCAGGTACTCGCCCGACTCGGCCGCGACCGCCGAGCGGGCCACCTCGAACTCGGCCAGGCTCGCATCAAGCTCGCCCAGGCCGCCCGAGCACGCCGCCAACAGCAAGGCAAGCGCGCCCAACAAGGCGATCGCCATCCAACGCTTCGTCACCATCGTGCTACCTCCGACCGTTCCAACGGGACGTCAGCCGAGCGCCGCTCGAAGCGCCTCCTCTCCACAGCACGCACGCCACGACTACAGGCATGCTAGCGCGACGTGAAGATCGTCACAACGAGCCTCGGCGTCGACACGGCCTTCCTCTGACGCCAGCCGCGCCGCCAGCCGCGCGGTCGGCGACGCAGTCGAGCCACGCCCACTTCGCGTCGCCGCGAGCGTCAGCGCCGCATGACCGTCATGCTGCCGGCCGGGTTGGCCGCCACGTCGAACGCACCCACGACGTCGACGGGGCCGGCGCCCGACGCGCTCATCAGGCCGAGCGCCTCGAACCGGCCCGCGACACGCGAGGACGAGGCAGCGTCCAGCGTCCAGCTGAACTCGCCCACGTACGGATCGTGCTCGAGGCTCTCGACGGTCAGGCGCGCCACCTGAGCGCCCGAACCCGACGGGCTCGCCTCGGCGTCGACGAGCACGAGGGTGAACGTATCGGCCGGCGCCTCCTGCTGGAGCACCGTGACCATCAGGATCTGGCCGCCGCCATCGTCTTCACCGCGGACGGCGAACGCCAGGTTGGCACCCTCGGGACGCCTCGCCGCGGGCAAGGGCTCGCCGCGGTAGATCCCGAAGGGTGGGGCGGCGCCCGAGAGCGTGACCTCGAAGCTGCCGTCGGTCATGTCGACCGCGAAGTCGTCCCCGAAGCGATAGTCCTCCACCCCCTCCGGGGTTGGCAGGGCGCGGTGGAGCAAATGCCGCACGACGTAGCTGACGACGTAGGTGCCGAGCGACACGGCAGCACCGATGATCATCCAGCGCGTGTAGTCCGTCGTGCCCGCACCCGCCGGCCCCGACGTCGGCGTGCAGGCCGTCAGCAGCGCGAAGGACACCAGCGCCACGACGAGCGACCG
The DNA here is from genome assembly GCA_003556805.1 of Trueperaceae bacterium. Classification (GTDB taxonomy): domain Bacteria; phylum Deinococcota; class Deinococci; order Deinococcales; family Trueperaceae; genus CSSed10-48. The sequence continues at coordinate 2,158 of PWQI01000273.1, forward strand.
TACGAGCCTGGACTTCTTCATGACCTCTCCTCTCGCAAGTCGGTGCCGATCGAGCGGCAACCACGAAGCCGAGATCCATGCACGACCCGCGCATCGACCCCAGGGCGTCGCCGCGGTCGCGCGTCAACGCCGTTCGATGGTGAGCGTTCCGGGTCGGTTCGTCTGGACGTTGAACGTCCCGACGACGTCGATCGGCCCTGCGCCCGACGCGGTCATGAGGCCGGTCGCCTCGAACCGACCCGCGACGCGGGTCGCGGTGTCGATCATCGAGGTCATCCTCAAGGTGCCGACGTACGGGTCGTCATCGTCGTCCCCGAAGGAGAGGTGCGCCGTCTGGGCGTCCTCGTCCACCGAACTCGGCTCGGCGTCGACCAGGACGAGGTGGAACCGGCCCGCTTCGGGCTCGGGTCGGTAGAACGCGATCATGAGCGTCTGGGCGCCCTCCTCGTCGAGGCTGCGGATGCCGATGGCGACATTGGCGCTCTCGACCTCGGCCTCGGTGAGGCGCGGGTCGAGCGGGTCGGCACGGAAGGTTCCGACGGTCGGGGAAGTACCGGAGAGCGTGACCTCGAAGCTGCCACCCGTCTGGTCGAGCACGAAGTCGTCCGTGAAGGTGATGCCGATGTCACCGAAGATGCGGCGCATCGCGCTCTCGAGCAAGCGCGACATGATGCGCTCGACGAGCATGTCTGCGACCTGCTCGGCAACCCGATGCGTGACGGTGTCGATGGTGCGGGTGACGACGCGCCGAGGCGTCGGGATGCAGGCCGTCATCAGCGCCAGGATCACCAACGCCACGACCCATGCGCGGTAGCCTCTGAGCCTCTTCATCGCTTCTCCCCTCTTCGTTGACCGGCAGCCAGGAACCCGTGATCCTCGCCACGGCCGAACCGAGCAGCGCGAGCACGACCGAAAGCACCGAAGACCGACGCTGGCCGATGTCTTGAACACGCTTGCACGCCCGGCAGGATGCCCCTCGACCGCGTGCCGAGCC
>PWQI01000248.1 GCA_003556805.1 Trueperaceae bacterium
AAGACGACGCTCACGGAGCAGTTGCTGCTCTACACCGGTGCACTGCGCGAGGCGGGCATCGTGGGCGGCAAGGCGGGTCGGAAGGGCGCGACCAGCGACTTCATGGCGCTCGAGCGCGAGCGCGGGATCAGCGTCTCGTCGGCCTCCTTGCAGGTGCCCTTCGAGGGGTTCGTCCTCAACCTGCTCGACACGCCCGGTCACCAGGACTTCAGCGAGGACACGTACCGCACCCTCACGGCCGCCGATGCGGCAGTCGTGTTGCTCGACGCGGCGCGCGGCGTGCAGGCGCAGACGATCAAGCTGTTCGAGGTCTGCCACCGGCGCGGCATCCCGATCTTCACCTTCGTCAACAAGCTCGACCGGCCGGCGCTCGACCCGTTCGACCTGCTCGAGGAGACCGAGCGCGTGCTCGGCATCCAGGTGACGCCGGTCACCTGGCCGATCGGCTCTGGCCCATCGTTTCGCGGCGTGTACGACCGCCTGGAGCGCGAGGTGCACCTCTACGACCGCGGCGCGCGCGGCCAGCGCGCCACCGCGCTGCCGGTCGCGGGCGTCGACGACCCACGCCTGGCCGAGACGCTGGGCGCCGAGGCGCACGCCACGCTGCGCGAGCACGTCGAGCTGATCGAGGGGCTGCTCGAGCCGCTGGACCCGACGCGCGTGCTGGCCGGGACGCTGTCGCCCGCGTTCTTCGGCAGCGTGCTGACGAGCTTCGGCGTCGACGTCTTCCTCCGGCACTTCGTGCGGCTGGCCCCGCCGCCAGCCGACACCATCGGCGACGACGGTACGCGCGTCCAGGTCGACGGCGAGCAGTTCGTGGCGCGGGTGTTCAAGTTGCAGGCCAACCTCGACCCACGCCATCGCGACCGCACGGCCTACGCTCGCGTCCTGGCCGGCCGCTTCGAGCGCGGCATGAGCGTCACGCACCTGCGCACCGGCCGCCCGCTCAAGCTCGCGCGCGCCCACACGCTCTTCGCCGACGAACGCGCCACGGTCGAGGAGGCCTTCCCGGGCGACGTGGTGGGGCTCGTGAACCCGGGTGTCTTGCGCATCGGCGACGTCCTGGCCAGCGGCCGCGGCCTGGCGCTGCCGCCGCTGCCGCGCTTCGTCCCGGAGGTGTTCGCCACCGTGCGCTCGCGTCGCGTCGAGCGCGACAAGGCGTTCCGGAAGGGCCTGCAGCAGCTCGGCGAGGAGGGCGTGGTGCAGCGCTTCCATCCGGCCCAGGGGGCGCGCGACACCATCGTCGGCGCGGTGGGTCGACTGCAGTTCGACGTGTTCTCGCGGCGCATGCTCGACGAGTACGACGTCGAGGTGGAACTCGCCGACGAGCCCTTCCAGGCGGTGCGCTGGCTCGTCCCGGCACCAGAGCGGGTCGGGCGCTTCGGCCGCTTGGTGGTGGACGAGACGGGCGCGAGCGCCGTCTTGTTGCGCTTCGACAAGGAACTCGAGTACGTGCTGGACGAACACCCGGGCACCGTGGCACACGCGCTTCCGCCTGCGTGACGGCATGCGCCGAGGCCGCTTGGGTCAGGGTCCCTTGCGTTCTGGCCCCCCAACGTGTAATGTACGGCGTCCAGGAAGACAGCCAAATAGGCGTTTCTCCAGGGCCCGGGTCATACGGCTCGGAAGTAGAGGACAGTGGGGGCTCCACTCCCATTGCCAGGAAGATTAGGTAAAGGCATGGCTACAGGTTCCGTTAAATGGTTCAACGCAGAAAAAGGTTTCGGGTTCATCGCCGTCGAGGGCGGTGGCAAGGACGTCTTCTGCCACTTCTCGGCGATCGTCGGTGACGGTTACCGCAACCTGAACGAAGGCGACGAGGTCGAGTTCGACGTCGAGCAGGGCGCCAAGGGCCCTCAGGCGAAGAACGTCAAGGTGACCCGTGCCGCAGCTCCGTCGATGGGCGGTTCGCGCGGTCGCTACTGAGTCGTCGACACGTTGACGATCCAGCGACGCCCGGGGTTCTCCCCGGGCGTCGTTCTCGTGGTGTACGCACTGGGTGCCAAGCGACCCTCGAAGCCGCCCACAGACCGTACGCTACGGAGATCCCGGGGGGATCGAGGGAGCACCGATGACCGACTCCGGCACCACGCCGAGCAACTTGTACCCGATCTTGAAGCGCCAAGTGCGCGACGCAGGCCTGCTCGAGCGCGCGCCTGGTTTCCAGACCTGGGCGATCGCCCGCAACCTGCTCATGCTCGCCGCGGGCGTCGCGGTCCTGTTCGCCACCGACCTGTGGTGGGTGCAGTTGATCAACGCTGCGTTCCTCGCGTTCGTGTTCGGTCAGATCGGCTTCGTGGCACACGACGTCGGCCACCGACAGGCGTTCGCCACACCACGGAAGAACGACCGTGTGGGCCTCGCCCACACCAACTTGATGCTCGGGATGGGCTACGGCTGGTGGCTCGCCAAGCACAACGCGCACCACGCCAATCCCAACCAGCACGATCACGATCCCGACATCGACATCCCAGTGCTCGCCTTCTCACGCGAGGACGCACTCGAGCGCAAGGGCTTCCTGCGCTTCATGGTCAAGCATCAGGCGCTCTTCTTCTTCCCGCTGCTGCTGTTCCAGGCGCTCCACTTGCGCGCCGGCACCATCGAGTTCCTGCTGCGCGAGCGCACGTGGAAGTACCACACGACCGAGTGGGTGCTGTTCATCGCGCATCACGTGCTGCTGTTCGGCGTCGTCTTCTGGGCTCTCCCGTTCTGGACCGGCGTGATGTTCCTGGTGGTGCAACAGGCACTGTTCGGCTTCTACCTCGCCTCGGTCTTCGCACCGAACCACAAGGGCATGCTCGTGCTGGAAGACGACCACGACCTCGACTTCCTGCACCAGCAGGTGCTCACCGCGCGCAACGTCCGGTCGTCGCGCTGGGTCGACATGTGGTACGGCGGGCTCAACTACCAGATCGAGCACCACCTCTTCCCGAACATGCCGCGCGTCCACCTGCGCAAGGCCCAGGGGATCATCAAGTCGTTCTGCGAAGAGCACGGCATCAGTTATTACGAGACCAGCGTGCTGCAGTCGTATCGCGAGATCCTCGAGTACCTGCACGAGGTGAGTGCGCCGCTCCGCCAGCGCCCCGCGCGCGTCGACGCGACGGGCTGAACGGCAGCACCGCAGGTCGAACGGCACGCCGACGCCA
>PWQI01000089.1 GCA_003556805.1 Trueperaceae bacterium
GAATTATTGACAAAAAAGGCAATCTAAAAAAACCCTATAAGGGTATTTATTTCCCCGCCAAACATCAATAGTGCTGCATAATGTATTCTTCCCGGTCTAATCTGATCCTTGGGTTTCATGGCTGTGAAAAGTCTGACCAGACTCGCCTTATTAATGACATCAAGTTTCTTAAAAAGAGCAACCAACGCTATGACTGGCTTGGTCATGGCATGTATTTTTGGGAAAGTGATCCGGCCAGGGCCTTAATGTGGGCAGAACAAAAAAAACTGGCAAAAACGCTCAACGAACCGGCTTCCATTGGTGCTGTGTTGGATCTCGGATATTGTTTGGATCTGCTCAATGCAACAAACATTGCACTGCTAAAGGAATTCTATGATTTATTTAAGCAAGAAGCAAAAAAGCTTGGAACACCAATCCCTGAAAACATTAACCATCCAAAAGATAGTGGTAACGATAAGGTTTTAAGGCACCTTGATTGTGCAATCATCGAGTTTATGCATCGCTTTCTAAAGGATAATAAAGAGAAACCTTTTGACTCGGTGCGCGCGGCATTCGTAGAGGGTTCGCCCATATACCCTGATGCCGGTTTTCACGAAAAAACACACATTCAAATATGTGTGATCAATCCAAATTGCATTAAAGGTGTTTTTTTGCCACGAGAGGCCACAACAGCTTATGCCGAAATTTAACATTGTTTTGAGTTTGTTTGTTTCGCCTTGTCAATCTGCAAGAAAGAAAAATATCCTCTTTTTTTTCAATAATTAACCAGGAGGTTTCCATCTGCTATCTCAGGATGGAAACTCCCCCCACCACCGGCAAACCACTCCCGGAGATGGAGTCCTCCGACAGGAGATTCCATCCTCCTTTTTCAAACAACAACCATAACCCCGCCGTTCACAACAAGTTGTTGATATGTATTTTCACATCTGACAGATAAAGTGTGTAATTTTGTCCTAATAATGCATCAGAAAAGCAATCACACAACATTTCGATGCAAAAGCGAAACGAACAATTATTTCTCGCTGATCTGCGCAGATAAAAAACGCAGATAATCGCTGATTTTTCTTGTCTATGAGAAACTTGTACTGAGCGCAGTCGAAGTATCTGCGAATAAAATCTGCGTCAATCTGCGAGAAACAAAAACCCAAACAGGAGATACCACAAGGGTTTGGTCAACCACAAGGGTTGCCCCTACGGGAAACTCCCCCCGCCACCGGTAAACCACTCCCGGAGATGGAGTCCTCCGGGAGGAGATTCCATCCTCCTCGTTGGATCAACAGCAATTTGTTGCAAAACATTCAGGCGTGTTTGAAAATATTGTATTTTTGTAAAAATATTCAACCATGGCCGACAATCTTGCAATATTGCAAAAATACAATTTCTGGGATGCCGTTTTTCCCGACCTGGGAGTAACGAGGCAAGCCTACCTCTCCAAACTCCGGCATTACACAGGTAATCGCCTGGTTAAAGTCATCGTGGGGCAACGACGCACGGGAAAAAGCTTCTTGCTCAGGCAAGCCATCAGGGAACTTGTCAATTCAGGCATTCCTGCATCAAACATCTTTTACCTGAATAAGGAATATACGGATTTTGACTTCGTTTCAAATTACAAGCATCTTGATCGCCTCATCAAGAGCTATTTGGATTGGATGAAGCCGAATGGCAAAGTGTTTCTATTTATTGACGAGATTCAGGAAACAGACGGCTGGGAAAAGCTGGTAAACGCTTACTCACAGAATCATGCCGAAGATTACGAGATCTTCATCTCGGGTTCTAACGCGCACGTGCTGTCAGGCGAACTTGCCACCCTGCTATCCGGTCGTTATGTTGAATTGGAAGTGTTTCCTTTTGATTATTCTGAGCACTTGGCTTCTGCGGGTTTAGTGCCAGGTAAAGAAAGCTTTCAAAAGTATATGCTGTCAGGAGGGTTGCCAGAGCTTATGCACCTCCAAAATGACGAAATGCGCCGTAATTACTTATCGTCAATCAGAGATGCCATTCTACTCAGGGATGTGGTTCAGCGTTACAGTGTTAAAGATAGCCGATTGCTGGAGGACATATTTGCATTCCTGGTAAACAATGCATCCAAGCTGGTTTCTGTAAACAATATCATCAATTGGTTTGCATCCAAAAACCGCAAAACAAATTACGAAACCGTTTCAAATTACATTTCCCACCTGTGCGGTACATTTATCATTCACCGGGCTGATCGATACAACATCAAAGGCAAGGATGTAATGGCAGGAAATTGTAAGTATTACATCAATGACCTCTCGTTCAAAAATTACATTTATCCAGGTTTTTCATACGGTTACGGGTATATGCTCGAAAACCTGGTTTATCTGAACCTGCGTCAGGCCGGATTTGATGTTTATGTGGGTTTTTTAAGAAACCGTGAGATTGATTTTGTGGCCATTAAGGCTGACCGCACCATCTATGCGCAGGTTGCATATACACTCACCGAACAGGCCACCATAGAGCGAGAGTATTCACAGCTTGAATCCATTGATGATCATTTTGAGAAATACGTCGTATCCCTTGACGACATTACGCTGCCCAACCGCAGAGGGATCAGGAATGTGCAGGCCTGGCAGTTCGACAGTGTTCTCAGATGAACCACTCCCGGAGATGGAATCCTCCGGGTGGAGATTCCATCCTTCTCTTCGCGCTGCGCTGCCATATGGCGCTGCGCGAAAATAAATGTATTATATTTGCACTTTATGGAACCAATTAATGTTTTATAAACACATATAATGGAACGTAAATTTGCCAAACAGCTGGCCGCCTGGAAAAGCGCCTTGCACAGAAAGCCTTTATTGTTAAAGGGTGCCAGGCAGGTGGGTAAAACCTGGTTGCTATTGAATTTCGGTAAAAAGCATTACAAAAACGTCCTTTACTTCAACTTTGAAAGCAACAAGGATTTACATGGAATCTTTGAAAGGGACCTCTCGCCCGGCAGGCTGTTAAGTGAGTTATCGGCATATACAGGCCAGAGCATTCTTGAAAGGGAAAGCCTGATCATCTTTGATGAAATACAAGCCTGTGAACGGGCGCTCACATCATTAAAATACTTTGATGAAGAAGCCCCCGCCTTCCATATAGCTGCAGCCGGCAGTTTGCTCGGCGTTGCCGTTAAGCGTA
>PWQI01000354.1 GCA_003556805.1 Trueperaceae bacterium
ACCGGCCGCTTCCTCCTCGACCTGCTGCCGCACCTGCCAGATGGTGAGCTCGTCGAGCTGATTCGAGAGCGTGATGATGGCGTCAGGGAAACCCGCGGCGTCGAGCTCGCGCGCGACCTGCACGGCCAGGTGTGCCAGGTCGCCGGAGTCGAGTCGCACCCCCCGCGGCTCGTGCCCGCGCCCCCGCAGGCGCTCGAAGGTGGCGATCGCGTTGGGCAGGCCGCTGCCGAGCGTGTCGATCGTGTCGAGCAGCAGCACGCAGTCGTCGGGGTAGCTTTCGGCGAAGGCGTCGAAGGCCTCGGCCTCGCTGCCACCGTTGGCCATGAAGGCCTGCACGAAGGCGTGGGCGTGCGTACCGCGCGGCGGCACGCCCAGGCGCAGGCTGGTGAGCACGTTGGAGCTGGCGTCCACGCCGCCGATCAACGCGGCGCGCGTCCCGGCATCGATGCCGTGGCCTTGCGCGCGGCGCATCCCGAACTCGAGCACCGGCCCGCGACCGGCGATCCGACGCAGGCGCGCGGCCTTGGTCGCCACCAAGGTGGGGTAGTTCAGATGGTTGAGCAACGCGGTCTCGAGCAGCTGGACCGTCGCCAGCGGCCCCTCGACGCTCACGAACGGCGCCTCGGGGTGGATGACCCGACCTTCGGCGACGCTCTCGAGGCGCACGTCCGGCCAGCCCTGGCGCCCCTCGAGCCAGTCGACGAAGGCGCGATCGAACAGCCGACGTCCGCCCGCGCCGCGCACCTCCAGCAGCGCCTCGGCCTCCTCGGGCGCGAGCCGCGCCCGCGTCATCCAGTCGAGCAGGTCGTCGAGCCCAGCGAACACCGCGTAGCCGGCTTGGTGCTCGCCGTAATCGGGCGCGCGTCGGAAGAACGCGTCGAAACGCACGCGCCGCTCGCCGAACCCGTGCTGCAGGTAGGCCTGCGCCATGGTGAGCTGGTAGTGATCGGTGAAGAGCAGGCTGGCGTGGGGGGCGTGCATGGTCATCCTCTCCTCCGCCGCTGCGCCCGGCGCCTGGAACCGCTGCGCTCGGCGCCTGAAGCCTGGAGCCGAGCGCCTGGTGATCGGCGCCGCGTCGATCAGACGAAGCGCACCCCGTCGGACGTGGTCACGCGCCCGCCGTAGAGGAAGGTCACCTGGCGCAGGGCGGCGGCGTGGTCGAAGGGTGTCAGGGCGGCGATGGCGTCAGCGGGGACCACGATTTGATAATGTCGCAAGCCCGCCGAACCGGCCGTGTGCAACACGCAGATGTTCGCGACGGTCCCGACCACGACCAGCTCGCACACGCCCAGGACACGCAGGCGGTGATCGAGCGCGGTGCCGTAGAAGGCGTCGTAGCGGAGCTTGCGGACCACCTCGTCGCCGCCTTGCGGCCGGAGTGCCTCGACGATCTCCGCCCCCCAGGTGCCGGCGCGCGCGTGCTCGCCCCAGATGGCGAACTCGGGGTCGTCGTCGCCGTGCCAGTCCTGGGTGTAGACGATGCGAGCGCCGGCCTCGCGGGCCCGCGCGATCAGGCGCGCGATCACCGGCGCCGCGCGCTCGGCCTCGGGGCCGTACAGGGCGCCGTCGGGGTGCGCGAAGTCGTGCTGCATGTCGACCACGACCAGGGCGGCGGCCTTGGCGTCGATCTCGACGGACGCTTCGCGCGGGATGTCGGGAATCTCGACGTGGGGCATCGCTGACCTCCTTCGTCGGCGCCGCGGTCACGTGCTCGTCGATCGCGGCGGCCAGAGGGCTCGTCCGCAAGCGTAGCAAGGGCCGCCGAGGCGCTTCGTGCCTGGTATGTGCGCCCGGTACGATCACCTGGATGACGCTGGCGGCGCTGGCGCGCGACCACCTCGAAACCTTGTGCGTGACGATCGGCGAGCGACCGGTCGGTAGCCTCGCCAACCGGGCTGCGGCCGATCACCTGGCCGCGGCGTTCCACGACCTCGGCCTGGTGACGCGCGCGCAGGGGTTCGAGTGCCTGGCCTGGCGCGACGGTGGGGCCCGGCTGCACGTGGACGGGCGGCCGTACCCCGTGTCGGTGAGCCCGTACTCGCTCGCCTGCCGCGTCACCGGAACGCTGCGACCGCTGGCGAGCCGTGCCGACCTCGAGGCCGCCGACCTCACCGGCGCCGTCGCCCTCCTGCACGGCGAGCTGGCGCGCGAGCCGCTGACGCCCAAGGGCTTCCCGTTCTACCAGGTGCGCGAGCACCAGGCGATCGTGACGTTGCTGGAGGCGAAGCGGCCGCTGGCCGTGATCGCCGCCACGCGCGCGAACCCGGCTGCGGCCGCTGCGCTCTCGCCCTTCCCGCTGTTCGAGGACGGCGACCTCGACCTCGCCTCGGTGTACCTCCACGCGGACGCGGGCATCGGGCTGGCCGAGCGTGCGGGCGCACGCGTGTCGCTCGACGTCGATTCGGAGCGCTCGGCCTCCACGGGACGCAACGTCATCGCCGAGGCGGGTGACGAATGCGCCCCACGGGTGGTGGTGAGCGCCCATCTCGACACCAAGCCGGGCACACCGGGAGCGCTCGACGACGCCTCGGGCCTCGTCGTGCTGCTGGCGCTGGCAGCGCTCCTGCGCGATCGACCCCCAGACCTGGCGGTCGAGCTGGTCGCGCTCAACGGCGAGGACCACTACGCCAACCCCGGCGAGGTCGCCTACCTGCGGGCCAACGGCGACGACCTGCAGCGCGTCGCGCTGGCCATCAACGTCGACGGGGTCGGCGACCGCGGCGGCCGCATGGCCTTCAGCCGCTACGGCTGCACGGAGGCGTTGGCGGCAGCGCTGGCGTCGGCCTTCGCCGACGACACGCGCTTCGTCCCCGGCGCCGCCTGGTACCAGGGCGATCACGCGCTCTTCGTGCAACGCGGACGGCCGGCGCTGGCGCTCACGTCCGAGCGGATCGAGGCGCTGATGCGCGAGGTCGTCCACAGCCCACGCGACACGGTCGACCTGATCGACCCGGCCGCGCTGGCAGCCACCGCGGCGGCGCTGGCGTCGTTGCTGCACGACCTCCCAGGGCGGCTCTTCGCCGGGTAGCCGGGCCCGGTGGGGGGCTTCAACAGCTGCAGGTGTATGTCTCTAAACCTGTGATATACTTACCTTAATGAATAGAGTAGTGGCTATCAGTGAGGCGGCGCAGGTGTTGGGCG
>PWQI01000043.1 GCA_003556805.1 Trueperaceae bacterium
AGCTCACGCGCGGCCTCCAGCACCCGCTCACGGGTGGCCTCCGGGATGCCACTCCCCGCGCGCGCGTTGAGCACGAACGACACCGTCGTGCGCGACACGCCCGCCCGTTCGGCGACCATGCCGCTCGTCACCCGCCGCCTCGGCATGCGCCTCACCCCTCAACCCGGCAGTTCGGCCCAAGCCGCGGCGACCGCCTCGACACGAACGCTGCTGCCGCCGAACGGTGTCAGGTCGACCGTGACCGGCGCCGTACCGAAGTTCTGGAGGCACGCGCGCCCACCCGAGCGGCTCAGCCGCACGTCGTCGGGGAGCTGCGCCACGGCGATGCCGGCCTGCGCCGCCAGCAGCGTCGCGAGTCGTCCCCAGCCCTCGGGCGCGAGCCATGCGCCGAGCGTGAGGCAGCGGCCCGAGCCGTGCCTGCGAAGCGTAAGCGCCGCGACGCCCTCGTATGCGGCGCAGGCGTAACGGCCCCAGACCTCGGTGCCGTCGGCGGGCTCGAGCAAGTCTGCCCAGGTGTGGTACTCGAGCCCCTCGCCGAGCGTCGAGCGGAGCTCCGGCTCGACGGCGATGCGCTCGCCGCTCCCCGGCCTGAGCGCGTCGACACGGCCCACGCGCACCCCGGAGAGGGTCTCGAGCGGTCCCGGGGCGCGCTCGTGCACGCGCATGTCGGGGCGGTAGGCACCGCTGCGCGGGCCGAGCAGCAGCGTCGCCCCGCTGTCGAGCGCCCGAGTCAGCGACGCAGCCAACGCGTCGTTGGCGAGCGTGAGCGAGGGCGCGATCACCACGCGATACCCGCTGAGATCGCGGTCCGGAGGAAGGACGTCGACGTCGAGTCCGAGTGCGCGCAGCGCCATGTAGGGCGTCACCCAGGGCGCCCAATCGCGCCACCCCTCGGCGTGCGGCTGCACCTGGGCGGCCCACAGGTCGTCGTAGCGGAAGAGCAGCGCTACGTCGCCGCGGCGACGGGCGCTCGGCGCGGGCGCGGCAGACAGGTCTGCGGCGACCGCCGCTGCCTCGGCCAGTGCCCGGTCGGGGGTGCGGTCGTGCCGCAGCAGGCCGGCGTGCATCTGTTCCTGCGCCCCAACCGCGGCGCGCCAGCGGAAGTAGCTCACCACCTCGGCGCCGTGGGCGATCGCCTGATGCGTCCACAGCCGCACCGCGCCGGGTGCCGGGATCGGGTTGGTCGGCGCCCAGTTCACCTGTCCCGGTTGCTGTTCCATCACCCAGAACGGAGTGAACGGCTCGTCGCCCTGCGGCGTCAGTGCACCGCGGTAGAGGTCGTGGTTGAAGGCGATCAGGTCGGGGTGGCCGGTGCGGGCGAAGCGCGCCTTAACGTTGTCGGGGAGGGGCGACAGCTCGAGCATGCCGAGCGGGTAGTTGTCCCAGGTGATCGCGTCGAGGTCGCGCCCGAGCGCGTGGGCGTCGAGGTCGCCGAAGAAGAGCATGGCGTTGTGCGTGATCGGTCGCCCAGGCGAGCGCGGACGGATCTCGGCGACCTGGCGTCGGTGGTACTCGAGCACCATGTCCGAGGCGAACCTGGCGTAGTCGAGCCGGGCCCCTGGTGCCGCCTCGGCGATGGCGTGGAGTGGTAGCGGGACCTCGTCGAAGCTGTCGTACTCCATCGACCAGAACACGGTCCACCAGGCGTCGTTCAGGGCCTCGATCGCCCCGTAGCGACGCTCGAGCCAGTCGGGCCAGGCCGCGCGCATCGCGGGGCCCGCCTGCCGCACGGTGTCGTGGCAGCCGTACTCGTTGTCGATCTGCCAGGCGCCGACCGCCTCGTGGCGGCCGTAGCGCTCGGCCAGGTCGGCGGCGATGCGAGCCGAGGCGTCGCGGTAACCGGCATGGGCGAAGTCGTAGTGCCGACGGCCGCCGAACTCGAAGCGGCGCCCGTCGCGCCCCACGGGGAGCATGTCGGGCATGGCGTCGACCAGCCAGCGTGGGGGCGTGGCCGTGGGCGTGCCCATCACCACGCGTAGGCCGGCCGCGCCGAGGCCGTCGACGGCGCGGTCGAGCCAGCCCCAGTCGTAGCGTCGTGGCGCCGGTTCGATCCGGCTCCAGGCGAACTCGCCGATGCGCACCCAGGCGAGTCCGGTCGCGCGCATGCGCTCCGCGTCCTCGGTCCAGGTCGATTCGGGCCAGTGTTCGGGGTAGTAGCAGACGCCGAGATGCATCGTGTCCCTCCATGCGATCGGTGACGTGTCCGGCATCGTCGTCATCCCTTGGTCGCTCCCATGGTGAGCCCTTCGATGAAGTAGCGCTGCAGGGCGAAGAAGACGAGCAGGGTCGGGACCGCCGCCAGAAGACTACCGGACACGATCAGTGGCCAGTCGTTGACGAACTGCCCCATGAGCGTCGACAGGCCGGCGGTCACCGGCTTCAGGCGGTCGCTGGAGAGGAGGACCAGCGCCCACAGATAGTCGTTGAAGACCCAGGTGAACTCCAGCGTCGCAAGGGCCGCGAAGGCGGGCAGGATCAGCGGCAGGCCGATGCGCCGGTAGATGGTCCACTCGCTGGCGCCGTCGATGACGGCGGACTCGAACAGCGACACGGGGACGGTGCGCAGGAAGTTGCGAAGCACGAAGGTGCAGAACCCGAGCTGGAAGGCCGTGTGGAAGAGGATCAGGGCCAGGTGCGTGTCGTACAGGCCCAGACGGTTGCTGAGTTGGAACACCGGCAGCATCAGGATCTGGAACGGGAGCAGCATCCCGGCGACGAACATGAAATAGAGGAAGCGGTTGAGGCGAAAGCGGAAGCGCACCAGCGCGTAGGCCGACATGCTGGAGAGCGTGAGCATGCCGATGATCGACGGGATCGTGATGATGAAGCTGTTCACGAGGTAGCGGTTCACCCTGCCGCGTTCCCACGCCTGGCTGTAGTTGTCGAAGCTGATTTCCCGTGGGACGCTCCAGAAGCCGTTGGCGGAGATGTCTTGCTGGGTACGGAGCGAGGTCACGAAGGCGCCCGCGATGGGGAAGAGCCAGAGCAGGGCGCCTGCCCACACCAGGATCAGAACGAGGCGCCGCATGCTAACGCTCCTCCTGTTGCACCACGCGGTAGAGGTAGATGGCGATGAAGCCGACGCTGATCAGGAACAGCACCACCGCGATGGCCGCGCCGTAGCCCATGTTGTAGTTCATGAACGCCTCGATGTACATGAAGTTGGCGAGCACGTTCGAGGAGTTGAAGGGGCCGCCGCGGGTCATGACGTACACGAGGTCGAACGCCCGCAACGACTGGATGACGGTGATCACGAGGACGATGGTCGTGACGGGCGCCAGCTGCGGGAAGGTGACGTACCGGAAGAGCTGCCACGGGCTGGCTCCGTCGACCTGGCCAGCGTCGAGGAGCTCGGTGTTGACGGTCTTGAGCCCTGCCAGGTAGAGGATCATCACGTAACCCACGTGCTGCCAGGGGGCCGCCGCGATGATCGACCACATCGCCAGGTTGGGGTCGCCGAGCCAGCCGATGCGGCGCGCCGCCGCCGGGTTCACGTCGAACCCGAGGGACTGCGCGACACTCAGCAGGCTGAACAGCGTGCTGTTGATGAGCCCTTGGCGCGGGTGGTAGATCCATGCCCACACCAGGCCGATCACCACGAACGCCAGCACCATCGGCAGGTAGTAGGCGATCTTGAGGAAGCGGTCGAAACGCACGTTGCGGTTGAGGGCCAGCGCCAACGACAGGCCGAGCGCCAAGGGGATCGTGACGAACACCGCCACCCAGCGCACGTTGTTGGCGAGCGAGCGCCAGAAGACGCGGTCGCCGAACAGTCGCTCGAAGTTGGTGAAGCCCACCCAGTCGTAGCTTGGGCTGATGCCGTCCCAGTTGGTGAACGCAAGCACCATGGTGGCGAAGGTCGGATAGATGACCCACACGAGGTAGAGGCCCAACGGCAGCAGCAAGAAGCTCAGCGGGGCCAGGCGATGATGCGGCACGGGGACCTCCTCGCGGCGCGAGCCTGAGGTCAGGCCGGCCCGGACGGTTCCGGGCCGGCCTGAACGCGCATGTGCTGACCAGCCTTACTCGCGCGCGGCGAAGACGCGCTCGGCCTCGCGTTGAAGGTCGGCCAGGATCCGGTCGAGAGCGCCGGGGTTGGCCATGAACTCGACGAAGGCGTCCATCCCGCGATCGGCCAACTCCTCGGGGGTGTCGCGGTCGTAGAACTGCGCGATGTAGTCGGCGCTCTGCAGGAGCTCGGCGCCTTTACGCTGCGTGTCGGTATAGATGCTCGTGTCGATGTCGGTGCGCAGGACCAGGCGGCCTAGGTCACGGGCCCACATCTCGGCGACCTCGCGCGAGCCGAGGAACTCTGCGAACAGCGTGGCGTTCTCCATGTTGGCCGCGTTGGCCGAGATGAACCAGCCGTCGGTCGGGGCGTCCTCACCGATTGGCATGTCGGGGTCGATGATCGGGAAGCGGAAGAAGTCGAAGTGAGCCTGCTCCTCCTCCGGGACCACGTCCATGATGAACTGGCCCATCAGGTACATGCCCGCCTCGCGTTGGACCATGAACTCCGCGGCTTCCTGCCAGTTGTACGACGACGGGTTGTCGATGAAGCAGCCGGCATCGATCGCCTGCTCCCAGTGCGCGAACGTGTTGCGGACTTCTTCGCTCTCGTAGCTCTCGAGGCCATCGAGGAGGCGGATGTGGAAGTCGGGGCCGTTCACCCGCATGTTCAGGTAGTCGAACCAGCCGCCCGCGGGCCAGCGGAAGCGCGTGCCGATGGTCACGGGGATGTAGCCGGCGGCGTCGAGGGCGCGGCAATTGGCGAGGAACTCGTCCCACGTCTCGGGTATGGGCAGGCCGACCTCCTCGTAGATGTCGGTCCGGTAGTACACCGCCCACCAATAGTACGACTGCGGGATGAAGTAGAACGCGCCGTCGTCGCGCGACATCGCCTGGGCACCGGCGGAGTACGCGTCCGTCCAGTCGTTGTCGGTCCACACGTCGGTGATGTCGGCGATCAGGCCAGCGCGGGTGAAGAAGCGCATGCGCTCGCCCGCGAACCAAGTGAGCACGTCCGGCGGCGGGCTGGCCACCAGATAGGTGCGAAGCGCCTGCTTGAAGTCCTCGTGGGTGACGGTGGAGTGCTCGACACGAATGTCGGGGTAGCGCTCCATGAACAACTCGACGATCCTCTCGTCGAGTTCGCGTGGCGCGGGGTCCGACATGTAGGAGTTGTAGCGCAGCAGTCCGGACTGGGCGGCGCCCCAGGCCAGCAGCGCCACGAGTAGCGTCGTGAGGCTGATCGATACGATCCGTCGCATCCGGTCATCCTTTCGCGAGTAGGTCGGGGTCGGGCCAGCCAGTCGATGGGCACGACCCGCACGCGTTGCGGTCCGCGGCCTGTGTCGTGCTCACCCCCTCTCGAGGTCGACATGTTGTGCATGCCACTGCAACGGGCATGTGCGCGTCGCATGTCGTGATCTTTGGCGCGCCATGCTGAGCGCAACCGATTGCGGTACCGGATCAACGCCCCAGCGGTACCATCACTAACACGTGTTAGTTCATGCTAAACGAGCGATATGCGGTTGTCAACGGCTGCCGCGCTCGACGTCGCCGGGAGGCGCCGAGTGGAGGTCGTACGCGTCAATCCAGCGTCTGCAGGAGCGCCGTGACCGCGTCGCCGCGGAGGAGGCCACGGTAGACGCCGTCGACCTGGACTCGCGAAGCGTGCAGCCGCAGGTCCGGATAGGCCGGGTTGTGTGCCCGGAGCGTCAACAGGTCGTCGGCGCCGTGGTCGAGGTACTTCAGCGTGACCTCGTCGTCGTCGATTCGCACGGCGCAGATCGCACCGCTGCGCTCCGGCGTCCCGCGCTCCAGGATCACGACGTCACCGTTCTGGAGTGCGTCCGCCATCGAGTCGCCATCGACGCGCAGCGCGAAGTGGTCGTCGCCCAGGCCGGGCACGCGCAGCACGCCTTCGGCGAGTGCCGCCGGATCCGTGAGCGGCCCCGCCGGGATCGAGCCCAGCAGCGGCACGCCGGTGGCGACGTCCGGCAGCGTCAGGCGCGGCGAGCGACCGCGCCCCCGGCTCTCGAAGCGCAGGTACCCCTTGCGGTCGAGCGCGAGGAGGTGCTGCTTCAGCGACACGTAGTGGATGCCGAGCCCGCGCGCGAACGCCGAGAGCTCCGGCGTCTCGCCGGTGCGACGCTCGAAGTCGCGGAGGCGATCGAAGACCTTGCGTTGCTGTGGGGACAGGGGCTGCATCGACACCTTCATTATGAAGGTGTGGGGCAGGCCACTGTCAAGCGGCACTCGCACGGGGCACGATGAGGGCCACGGGGCGGGCGCGAACGGACATGTGAGAGTGGTGAGAAGTGCCGTCACGCACGAGAAAACGGGACTAGACAAGAGGCCCCTGAAAGTGCTACGTTTCTTGTAGCGATTATGCCGGTGAAAGCGCCGGTACCCCGAGGCGCAGCGCCACAGCGCGCGCCACCACCTCCCCGCACACGCCACAGAGAGGCGAGACCATGCTACACACCTTCGAGACGCTCCCCACGCCCGACCGCAACGACCTGCCCGAGATCGTTCCCGCCGGCCTCGCGCTCCCGACCCGGACGCTCGAGCCCGACCAGGCGCTCTACGAGGCCGACCGCGACGCCAGCAGCCTCTACGTCGTCGACTACGGCGTGTTGAAAGCCGTCGTGCCCACCAGCCTCGGGCGCGACCGGATCGCAGACCTCTACGGACCAGGCGACGTGCTGGGCCTGGCGGCGCTCGATGGCGGCCGTCATGCCGAGACGGTCATCGCCGTGCACGAGAGCTCGCTCACCCCGATCGACCCGCAGCAGGCCATGAGCGACCGCAAGCTGCGCGAGTACGTGATGCGGGCCATGGCCAGGCAGCTGCGTCGCAGCCGCGAGATGATCGACGAGGCCGAGATGCCCGTCGGCGCCCGCGTCACCCGCGCCTTCTTGCGGCTGGCACGGCAGTTCGGTCAGCCGTCGGACGAGCAGGACGGCATGATCAAGCTCCCGCTCGCCCTCACCCACGAGGACCTCGCCGACCTGACCGGCAGTTCGCGCGTGACCATCACCCGCATCCTCGGCGAGCTCCGCAACGAGGGTGCCCTGCAAGGAACGCGGGGCGTGTACGTCGCCCATCCGCAGGGCCTGGAGCGCGCTACCGACGACTACGTCATGCAGGTGCTGTAAGTCCCGGCGCACGGCGCCTACACTGGCGACACCATGCTGGAGTTCACCGACACCGCCAAAGACCGCATCCGCGCCTACCTCGACAAGCAACACGCGCAGGGCGTCTCCGCCCTGCGCGTGTCAGGTACGCGGGCCGAACACAAGCTCTGGCTCGTCAAGCCCAGCGACCGCGACGACGGCGACGCCGTCTTCGATGCCGGCGGCTTCGACGTGTTCCTCGATCCGCTCACGCAGCGGCACCTCTCGGGCGCCACGGTCGACTTCGTCGAAGGCGTGATGCAGTCCGGCTTCCGCGTCGCGTTCCCCACGCCCACCTGGGACGATCCGCTGATGCAGCGCGTCCAAGACGTGCTCGACACGATGATCAACCCGGGCATCGCCGGGCACGGCGGCAGTGCGTCGCTCGAGGGCATCGAGGGCGACGCTGCGATCGTCCGTCTCCACGGCGGGTGCCAGGGGTGCGGCGCCGCCGACCTCACGCTGAAGCAAGGGATCGAGCGCATGATCACGGAACAGGTGTCCGAGATCAAGCGCGTCCTCGACGCCACCGATCACGACGCCGGCGAGAACCCGTACTACGCCAAGGACGACGACGTCGGCGTGACCAACACGCCCCTCGGCTGAGCGTCAGGCCATCAGCGCCCGCAGCCTCTGGTCGAGGTCGATGCCGGCGATGGGCTTGTAGATGACCCCGGACGCGCCGACCTCGTCGGCGCGTCCGCTCGTCTCCGGACTTGCGGCCGACGTCATGATCAAGATCGGCACCGTGCGAAGGCGGGCGAGCCGGCGGACGCGACGGACGACGTCGAAGCCCGACATGTGGGGCATGTGGACGTCGAGGATGATCGCGTCGGGGGTTCCGAACGCGAGGTACCTCAGCGCCTCGTGGCCGTCGCTCGCGCATATGACGCGGTAGTTGTGGGCTCCGAGCACCATCTCGAGCAACCGCCGGTGCGCGTCGTGGTCATCGACCACGAGGATCGTGCGGGGTGGTGCGGTGCTGTGCATGGGGCAACGTACGGCGCACCCGCTTACGGAACCTTGACGTCGAGGGCGTCGTACGCTGTCCTCGTCGGAGGCCCGCATGACCGCTCAGCCGTACCCGAGTCTCGACGAGCTGCGCCGCGTCGTCGACGTGGCCGCCGGCCGGTGTGAGGGAGACCTGCTGCTCCGGGGTGGGAGCGTGCTCAACGTGTTCGACGGCAGCATCGAGCGCGCCGACGTGCTGATCGCCGGAGCGCTCGTGGCGGCCGTCGGCGATCTCACCGGAGCCTCAGCAGCGCGGATCGAAGACGTGTCGGGCGCGTTCCTCGCTCCTGGGTTGATCGACGGACACGTCCACATCGAGTCGTCGCTCGTCACTCCCGCGCGCTACGCCGAGGCCGTCCTGCCCCGCGGCGTCACCGGCGCGGTGTGCGACCCGCACGAGATCGCCAACGTGGCCGGCGTGGCCGGTGTGCGCTGGCTGCTGGCGGGCAGCCGCGACCTGCCCTTCGACGTCTGGGTCACGGTGCCGTCGTGCGTGCCGAGTTCGGCGCTCGAGACCGCCGGCGCCGAGCTCGGCGTCGGCGAGATCGACGACCTGCTCGCCGAGCCCTGGGTGGTCGGCGTCGCCGAGCTGATGTCCTTCCCGGACGTGATCAACGGCGCCTTCGAGCAGCTCGCGAAGGTGGCCGTGGCCGAGGCTCAGCGCAAGACGACCGAAGGACACGCCCCCGGCCTCAGCGGCCGCGCGCTGCAGGCCTACCTCGCGGCAGGCATCGGCTCCGATCACGAGTCGACCGCCTTGGCCGAGGGCCGTGAGAAGCTCAAGGCCGGCGCCTTCCTGATGGTGCGCGAGGGCAGCGTCACGCGCGATCTCGACGCGCTCATGCCGTTGGTCGACCCGCGTCACGCGGACCGGATCGGCTTCGTGACCGACGATCGGCTCCCCAACGACCTGCTCGACGAGGGCGGCGTGGACGTGCTCGTGCGGCGCGCGATCGAGGCCGGGGTCGACCCGGTGTACGCGGTGCGCTGCGCCAGCTGGAACACGGCCAACCACTACCGCTTGTCGCGGCGTGGCGCGATCGCGCCGGGGTACTACGCCGACCTGGCGGTCATCGACGACATCGCAGCCTGGCGTGCAGCCCTGGTGGTGCGGCACGGGAGCGTCGTGGCGCGCGCTGGTCGCCTGCTGGCCCCTATGCCCGAGCCGCGCACGGACGACGCACCCGTGCTCGCGACCGTCCGGCTGCCGCCGCTCACGGACGAAGTGCTGCGCCCCAGCGCGCCGCAGCGACACGGTGCACGCGTGCGCGTGATCCGGCCGATTCCCGGTCAGATCGTGACCGAGGCGCTCGA
The DNA here is from genome assembly GCA_003556805.1 of Trueperaceae bacterium. Classification (GTDB taxonomy): domain Bacteria; phylum Deinococcota; class Deinococci; order Deinococcales; family Trueperaceae; genus CSSed10-48. The sequence goes on from PWQI01000043.1 coordinate 9,507, forward strand.
GCTGACGCCGACGATCGCCGGCGGCCGCGTCGTGGCCGACCCCGAGCGCGACCTCGCGCTGCTCGCCTGCGTGGAGCGGCACGGCCGCGGCGGTGGCATCGGCACCGGCCTGGTGCGCGGGCTCGGTGTGCGCCGAGGGGCGCTCGGCTCGAGCGTCGGACACGACCACCACAACCTCATGCTGGCGGGTGCCGACGTCGGCGACATGCGCCTGGCGGCCGAGCGCCTCGCCGAGCTCGGCGGTGGCATGGTCGTGGTCGACGCCGGGCGCGTGTTGGCCGAGCTGCCGCTCGAGATCGCCGGCCTGGTGTCGAATGCGCCGATCGAGCAGGTGCGCGGCGGTCTCGACGCCGTCGAGGCGGCCGCGCGCGACCTTGGCGTCCACGCCGGCGGCGCGATGATGACGCTCTCGTTCCTCGGGCTCGCGGTGATCCCCTCGCTGCGGCTCACCGACCTCGGCCTGGTCGACGTGGTCGCGGCGCGCATCGTCCCGTTCGAGGTCGCGGCGTGACGGCCGACGGTGTCCATCACGCTCGGGCTTGCGTCCTGACCGCCGCGGTGATCCACGTCCCGCGCGACCCGTTCGCCGAGGGTGCGGGTGCTCTCGAGGCGTGGGACGACGGTGCGGTGGCCGTCGCCGCCGATGGCCGTATCGACGACGTCGGAGACGCGTCGAGGGTGCGGTCGCGTCACCCCGACCGACCCGTCGTCGACCGGCGCGGTGCGATCGTGCTCCCAGGGTTCGTGGACGCCCACATCCACTATCCGCAAGTGGGGGTGATCGGCGCCTTCGGCCTGCCGCTGCTGCGCTGGCTCGACGAGCGGACCTTCCCGTTCGAGGCCCGCTTCCTCGACCTCGCCTTCGCCGAGCGCGAGGCGCGCACGTTCCTGAGGCTCCTGGCTGCCAACGGCACGACGTCGGCGCTGGTCTTCGGCGCACACGTCGCGAGCGCCATGGAGGCGTTCTTCACGGCGGCGGAGGTCAGCGGCCTACGCGTCGCCAGCGGGCTGGTGGTCGCGGACCACGGCATGCCAGCCGCGCTCTGCACCACGCACGAGCGGGCCTACGCCGAGGCCGCGACGTTGGCCGAACGCTGGCACGCGCGCGGCCGGTTGCGCTACGCCGTGTCGCCGCGTTTCGCGGTCACGTGCGGCGACGGCGTGCTGGCGGCGTGCGGCGCGTTGGCGCGCGAGCGTCCCGAACTGCTCGTCACCAGCCACCTCAACGAGAGCCGCGCCGAGATCGCCACGGTCCGCGCCGCCTTCCCAGGCGATCGCGACTACCTCGCCGTCTACGAGCGCCACGGCCTGGTCGGTCCGCACAGAGTGTTCGCTCACGACGTGCACCCGAGCGACGACGAGCTCGAGCGCCTGGCCGCGGCCGGTGCCGCAGTGGCTCATTGCCCCACCAGCAACGCCTTCCTCGGTTCCGGAGCGTTCCCGTATGCGCGTCATCGTCGCGCGGGTGTGCGCGTCGCCCTCGGCAGCGACGTCGGCGCCGGCACGTCGCCGGCCCTGCTGCACGAGGCGTTGCAGGCCTACCTCACCCAGGCCGGGCTGGGCCCCGAAGGGGAGCCGCTCACGACGGCGCACTTGCTGTGGCTCCTCACCCGGGCTGGTGCCGACGCCATCGGCCTCGGGGACGAAGTCGGCGACCTGCGCCCGGGGCGTGCCGCCGACCTGGTGCTGATCGAGCCGCCGCCCGGCAGCGCCCTCGCCGCCGTGCTCGAGCATGCGGAGGGTCCCGATGCGGTCCTCGGCGCCTGTCTGGCCCTGGCGCGCGAGGGGGCCGTTGCCGAGACCTGGGTGCAGGGCGCGGTGGTCCACCGCCGCAGCGACGTCGGGATCGTCGCGTGAGCGCCGTGGCGCGGCGACCTGCGCGCATCGCGATCCTCGGCGCCGGCAACCGTGGGGGCGACGTGTACGCACCGGCCGCGGTCGGCGCGGCCGGGCTCGTTCGGGTGGTGGCGCTCGCGGACCCGCGCGAGGCGCGCCGCACGGTCGTGGGCCAGCGCAGTGGGGTCGAGCATGGACGCCGCTACGACCATTGGCGCGCGCTCTTGGACGACGCCGCGGCGGGACGGTTCGAGCTCGACGCCGTCGTCGTCGCGACCCCCGACGCCGACCACGTCGAGCCGACCGAGGCGGCGCTCGCGCTCGGGCTGGACGTGTTGCTCGAGAAGCCGATCGCACCGGACCTGGCCGGCGTGCGGCACATCGCGCTCGCAGCAGAGCGCGGCCGTGGCCGCGTCACGGTGGCCCACGTGTTGCGACATGCGCCCGTCTTCGAGCGGCTCGCGGCAGGGTTGCGCGGCGGAGCGCTCGGACGCCTCGTCGGCATCGATCACGTCGAGCACGTGGGGCATTGGCACTTCGCGCACAGCTACGTCCGCGGCGCCTGGCGGCGCGAGGCCGACGCCAGCCCGATGCTGCTCGCGAAGGCGTGTCACGACCTCGACCTGCTGCGCTGGTGGGTGGGTGAGCGCTGCGAACGGGTCACGAGCAGCGCCGCGTTGCGGCACTTCCGGCCGGAGGAAGCCCCCGCGGGCGCGCCGGAGCGCTGCACCGACGGTTGCCCAGTCGAGGAGCGTTGTCCCTACGGCGCTCCGCGCATCTACCTCGGTCGCTACGGCGCGCGGGCCGTGTGGCCGAACCTGGTCTTGACCCCCGAGCCGACCGAGGCCAGCGTGCTCGAGGCGTTGCGGACCGGTCCGTACGGCCGCTGCGTCTACCGCTGCGACAACGACGTCGTCGACCACCAGGTGGTGGCCCTGGAGTTCGCGGG
>PWQI01000427.1 GCA_003556805.1 Trueperaceae bacterium
CTCATGGACCTCACGGGGGCCGAGTCGCGCACCGCGGCGATCAACCTGGCGATCGAGGCGTTCGTGCGGCAGGCGAAGCTCCAGCGCCTCCTCGCCCTCGAGGGCAGCGTCGACATCCTCTCCAACGACGACATCGAGGCGCTCGACACGGCCGAGTCCGGCGGGCTCTGGGACGGCGGAACCAGCGGTGGCCCGCGTGGCTGAGCACGTCTTGGTCGACACCAGCGCATGGGTCGCGTTCTTCCGAGGCTCCCTGCCCGGGAGCACCGAGGTGCGCACGCTGTTGACCGAGGACCGAGCGCTGCGCTGCGGCCCGGTCGAACTCGAACTCCGGCGCGGCCTACGGCGTCACGAGGCGGCCGCCGTACTCGGCGTGTGGAGCGCCGTGCTCCCACTCCCGATCGAGGCGATCGACTTCACCAGCGCCGGCAACCTCCTCCGCGACCTTGCCGAGGCAAGCAGGACCCTGCCGTCGACGGATGGCCTCATCGCTGCCCTCGCCCTACGGCACGACGTCCCATTGCTCACCCTCGACCGCCACTTCGAAGCCGTCCCAGACCTACGGCGCTGGCCGCTTGAGGGCGGCTGAGGCGCACCTGCTGACGCTCAGGCCAGGTCGAACCGGTCCAGGTTCATCACCTTGTCCCACGCCGCCACGAAGTCGTGAACGAACTGCTCCTGGGCGTCCTCACAGGCGTAGGCCTCCGCCAGGGCCCGGAGCTGCGAGTCCGACCCGAAGATCAGGTCGACGCGCGTGCCCGTCCAGGTGAGTTCGCCCGTGGCGCGATCGCGCCCTTCGAACACGTCGCGAGCGTCCGAGACCGGCTTCCACTCGGTGCGCATGTCGAGCAGGTGCACGAAGAAGTCGTTGGTGAGCGTCTCTGGGCGCTCGGTGAAGACGCCGTGTTGGGCCCGTCCGACGTTGGCGTTCAACGCTCGCATGCCGCCCACGAGCACCGTCATCTCCGGAGCGCTCAGCGTCAGCAGCTGCGCCCGATCGACCAGCAGTTGCTCGGCCGTCAGGGTGTACTCGGTCCTGAGGTAGTTGCGGAAGCCGTCGGCGATCGGCTCCAAGACCTCGAAGGCCTCGACGTCGGTGTCCTCCTGCGAGGCGTCGGTGCGCCCCGGCGTGAAGGGCACGGTGACGTCGAACCCGGCGTTCTTCGCGGCGCGCTCGACGCCGGCGCAACCAGCCAGGACGATCAGGTCCGCGAGCGACACGCGCTTCGGGCTAGATCGCGCGTCGTTGAACGAGCGCTGGATGCCCTCGAGGGTGTCCAACACGGCCGCGAGTCGGGCAGGCTCGTTGACGTCCCAGTCCTTCTGCGGCGCGAGACGGATGCGCGCGCCGTTGGCACCCCCGCGCTTGTCGGAACCGCGGAAGGTCGAGGCCGACGCCCACGCCGTCGAGACCAGCTCCGAGACCGACAGCCCCGACGCGAGGATGGTGGCCTTGAGGTCGGCGACGTCGCGTTCGTCGACCACCGGATGGGTGAGCTCGGGGACGGGGTCTTGCCACAGCAGCACTTCGTCGGGCACGTCCGGACCGAGGTAGCGAGAGCGTGGGCCCATGTCGCGGTGGGTCAGCTTGAACCACGCCCGCGCAAAGGCGTCCGCGAACTCGTCCGGGTGCTGATGGAAGCGCCGCGAGATCTTCTCATAGATCGGGTCCATGCGCATCGCCATGTCGGCGGTGGTCATGATGATCGGCACGCGCTTCGAGGGGTCTTCCGGATCGGGCGCCATGTCCTTCTCGGCCAGGTCCTTCGGCGTCCACTGCCACGCGCCGGCAGGGCTCTTCGTCAGCTCCCACTCGTAGCCGAACAGGACGTCGAAGTAGCCCATGTCCCACTGGATCGGGTTCGGGGTCCAGGCGCCTTCGATGCCGCTGGTGATGGTGTCGCGGCCCTTGCCGCTACCGAAGCTGCTGATCCAGCCGAGGCCTTGCTCCTCGATGGGTGCACCCTCGGGCTCGGGTCCGACGTGCGCTGCGTCGCCGGCGCCGTGGGTCTTGCCGAACGTGTGGCCACCGGCTGTCAGCGCGACGGTCTCTTCGTCGTTCATCGCCATGCGCGCGAAGGTCTCGCGGATGTCGCGGCCCGAGGCGACCGGGTCGGGCTCGCCGTTCGGCCCCTCGGGGTTCACGTAGATCAGCCCCATCTGCACGGCGGCGAGGGGGTTCTCGAGCTCGCGGTCACCGGAGTAGCGGTTGTCGCCGAGCCAGGTGTCCTCGGCCCCCCAGTAGATGTCCTCCTCGGGCTCCCAGATGTCCTCGCGTCCGCCGCCGAACCCGAAGGTCTTGAAACCCATCGAGTCGAGCGCGACGTTGCCTGCGAGCACCATCAGGTCGGCCCAGGAGATCTTCCGGCCGTACTTCTGCTTGATGGGCCACAGCAGCCGCCGGGCCTTGTCGAGGTTGGCGTTGTCGGGCCAGCTGTTCAGCGGCGCGAAGCGCTGCGAGCCCGACGAGGCACCGCCGCGGCCGTCACCGGTGCGGTACGTGCCCGCGCTGTGCCACGCCATGCGGATGAACAGTCCGCCGTAGTGACCGTAGTCGGCCGGCCACCAGTCCTGCGAGTCGGTCATCAGCGCGTGGAGGTCGCGCTTCAGGGCCGCCAGGTCGAGCGACTCGAAGGCCTCGGCGTAGTCGAAGTCCGGGCCCATCGGGTTGCTCGCGGGCGCGTGCTGATGCAGCATCTTGAGGTTCAGCTGGTTCGGCCACCAGTCTCGGTTCGACCGTCCGCTACCGGCGACCAGCGTGGTCTCTTGGTCGGTCGCCTCTCCGCCGTTACCCTGACGGCCGTTGGCCTCACGGCCGTTGGTCGCTCGCCCAGTGACCGGGCACCCACTTCCATCGCTCATCTCTACACTCCTCAGGTTCTCGTGCGGTCTGCTTCGCTGAAGGTTCGGTGGCTGGGCGCGCAACGTCACAGACGCCTACCCGGCCTCGGGTCGTGCAAGCAATCTACCAAGGGTCCGCCCGCCGAGTCGTCGGTCGCGCGTCCCGGCACACGCAACGAGCTCGCGTACCCGTCCGGCTCGCTCGCGGACGCGCGTAGACGGTCCCCGACGGTCCCCGACGGCCCCCGTTCGGCCCAGCCGCCGTTCGGTACACTGCACCGCAGATGGC
>PWQI01000230.1 GCA_003556805.1 Trueperaceae bacterium
CAGCGCCTGGGCGGGCTGACGCTCGCCGGCGGCGCGCAGTACGCCTGGCGCGACGGCGCGGTGTCAGCGCTCGCGGGCGCGTCGTGGGAGGGCAACGGTGCGCGCGTGCGCTTCGAGCACGCGCAGGGCCTGTCGCTGACGACCCCTTCGACCAGCGAACTCGAGTTCGGCGTGCCGCTGGCGAGCGCGCTCTTGCGCGCCCGCCTCGAGCACGTGTGGGGCGCAGGCAGCACCGGGGTGCTGGGCGTGCAGCAACGCTTCGCCCAGCATCTGGACGCCGGCCTGGAGCTGCGCCTGCCCGACGCCGGCGGCGCCCCCGTCGCGCGGGCCTCCCTGAGCGCTCCGGTGCGGCTGTCCGAGGCGCTGCGGCTCGACCTGCAGGCCGGCCTCGAGCGCCCGCTGCGCGCCGACGGCGCGTTCAGCGCTGCCTTCAGCGTCGCTGCGCGCTACGCGGACGACGCGCTCGCGCTCGGTGCCGCGGCCGACCTGGCACTGCGGGCGCAGGGCCCGAAGCTGGTGCTGCAGGCCGACGCCCGCTGGCACCCGGACCCCGCGCACGAGGTCGCGTTCGATGCCAGCGCCCAACTGCTCAGCGAACCCAACGCGCGCCTGAGCGTCGCGTACGCCTACCACGGCCCGTCGCTGAGCCTGCTCACCTACCACCGCGCGCGCTTCGAGCCGGCGCTGGTGCTCGAGGGTGAGGTCGGCGCGGCCTGGCTGCTCGATCCCGCCTGGAGCCTGCGGCCCAGCCTCGCGTACCGCGCGCTCGGCGACGATCCCGACGCTTTCACCCTGCAGGGCGGCTTGGGCGTGACGCATCACGCGCACAGCGGCGTGCAACTCGGCGTGGTGCTCTACCACGCCCACCAGCGCGGCGTGGGCGAGGGCGCGTTCGCGCTCGGCGCCGAGGTCGGCTACGCCTTCGTGCCCGGCGCCAGCCTGGTGGTCGGCTACACCCTGGGCGACGGCCCGGGCCTGCTCGCGGGCGGTGCGCCCGGGGCGCACGTCCGCCTCGACGTGCACGGAGGGACGCGATGAGAAGGCTCCTGGGACGGCTGCTCGGGACGACGCGGTCCGTGGCCCTGCTGCTCGGCGTCACGCTCCTGCTCGGGCTCCCCATGACGGCGACGGCGCAGACCGGCGACTTCAGGGTCGAGAACTACGCGACCGGGGGCATACAGAACGACAACTTCCTGTGGCGCGGCTACGTCTTCCGCCCGAGCCGAGACGCCGTTCTGACGGGCCTGTGGGGTGGCGGAGGGACGAACTGCAACGCGGGCTTCAACGCAGCCATCTTCGAGGCGACGCTGACGAGCGGCGGTACAGCAACGCAACCAAACTACGCGGTCGGTACGATGCTGCGGCAGGTCGACATGCGCGCGGGCGCCCAGGATACGGCGCGGTTCGCCCCATTCGCCGAACCCTTGACCATCAGCGCCGACGAGTACTACCTCATCGCTCAAGGTCGCGTGTCGTCCGGGAGTGGTTGCCACTACGCGACGGACGCGCTCGACTTCGAGAACCTGACGATCGGCAGCGCGATCATCGCGGAGTGGTACCCGCAGCTGGATGCTGCGTATCAGCCTTCTGGCAGCGGCACAGGGACGCACCTGGAAAACAGGTCCTATGCGGGGACTGGTACGACCCCCATTCGCGTGCTGATGGGTTTTGGCTACGAGACCGAGGTCGAGCCTGCGGTCATCGACGTGGGCGTTCCGGCGTACCGCGACGAGGGCAACAATGTCGTCGTCGAGAGTACGCTCCTCTCCAGCGGTGGTTCCGGGGCAAACGACGAGCTCACGCTCTACTTCGAGTACGCCACCAACAGCGGCTTCTCGGGCGCAACGCTGGTTCCGGCCGCCCCCTTCCGCGTGTTCGGCCCTCAGAACAACATCCCGTTCGGCGCGACGCTGACCGGGCTCTTGCCGGGCACGACGTACTGGGTACGGGCGGTCGCCATCAACGAGTCGGGTCGCGTGTCGGGTGGAGCGGTGTCGTTCACGCCCCAGAGTCTACCCACGGGGTTCTCCGTCTTCGGGACCGTCGACGGTATCGGCGGGAGCGTGACGCCGGCCACCCGCGTGGTGATCGACGGCGAGACGACGACGTTCGTCGCGCAGCCCGATCCTGGTTACGTGCTCGCTTCGATGAGCGGCTGCGGGGGGAGCCTCGAGGGCCTCACCTTCATCACGGGACCGATCACGGCATCGTGCACCGTCACCGCGCGGTTCGCGGAGGAAGTGACCTGCGACCCCGCGACCGCGCCCGCGAGCGTCACCGTGTCGAGCGTCGGCACGTCGAGCGCGACGGTGAGCTGGACGGCGTCGACGGGGGAGGGTCCGATCACGTATCACTGGAGCGTGCGCCGCGCCAGCGACAGCGTGGTCGTCGCGAGCGGCACGTCGAGCGCGACGAGCGTCAGCGCGAGCGGGCTCTCGCCCGGCACGGCGTACGTCGCGCAGGTGTACGCGTCGAACTGTGATGGACACCAGTCCGTGGCCACCTCGGGCACCTTCACGACTGCGTCGCCAGTTGTCGGCGTCCTCGCGCACGACACGATCACCTACGGCGCCGACACCACCACCGTCACCGCCTCGGGCGGCTCCGGCAGCGGCGCGTACGAGTTCCGCCAGCAGGGCGGTACCGGTGCCGTGTCGTTCGCCGGCACGGGTGCGTCGCGCACCCTCACCGGCACCGCCGCCGGCAGCGCCCCCATCGAGGTGCGCCGCCTCGGCGACGCCACCTACCTCGACAGCCCCTGGGTGGCCGCCGGCACCCTCACGATCGCCCAGGCCTCGCTCCAGGTGGTCGCGCAGGACGCCAGCAAGGTCTACGGCGACCCCGAGCCCGCCCTGTCGTACGCCGTCGTGGGGACGCTCTACTTCGACGACGAAGACGACGTGGTCACCGGGGTGACGCTCGACACCGTCACGGGTGCGGACGCGACCGCCGGTGCGCACGCGATCAACGCCAGCGGCGGCGCCGCCACCAACTACGCCATCACCCACGTGCCCGGCACCCTCACCGTGGCGCAACGTCCCGTCACCGTCACCGCGTACGACGTCTGGAAGGTCTACGCCGAGCCGGCGGCCGCCGATCCGCCGCTCACCTGGGGCCTGACCGCCGGC
>PWQI01000058.1 GCA_003556805.1 Trueperaceae bacterium
CGCCACAGCGTCCGGTACTCGTGCAGCGCCCAGCGGGCCGTCTGGGCGCGGCGGCCGCGGGCGCCGGCCGCGGCGATCGCCCTGGTGGCGCCGCCGTCCTCGAAGCGACCGGCCTCGTAGCGGCCGTCGGCCTTGAAGCTGCGGACCGAGCGGTCGCGGTAGACCTTCAGCGCCAGCGTCCCGGCCGGTCCGCGACCGACGTAGATGGTGGCTTCCTTGCCGCTGCGGAGCTCGGCGTCGACGCCCGTGACGATCCCTTGCTTGCGAAGCCAGGCCATGCCCGGGACGGACGCAGTGCCCTCGAAGAGCGAGCTGGCGCGCACGCGGCCGTGGGGTCGGCGGCGGTCCTTGCGCTTGGCGAAGGATTCCGTGGCGTCTTCGGGGTCGTAGCGCGAGCGTGGCAGGGGAGCCTCCAGTCGGGTGGGGTGTGGGGCGGCGCGCGTTGCGCGCCAGGTCGCACGGTAGGTCACGTGGGGCGATGCGTCAAGCGGATCTGGTCGGGCGGGCCGCACCCGACGGTCCGGTCGACGGTCGTGCGCGGCGCACCTGCAGGAGGGCCGTCGACACGTACGCGGCGAGTGCCAGCAGGGCCAGGCTGGGGATACCCCAGGCGTGCGCCGCCCACAGCGCGGTCGCGCCGGCGGCGAGCGCCCCCACGCCGCTTCCGAGCCACGCGGTCGCGGGTCCGTGGCCCGGCGCGGCGGCCGCCGACTCGACGAGCAGACGGGCGAACGGCACGCCGAGCGGAGCGGCGGCGAGTGCGAGCAGCGCCAGCATCGGCACCGCGGCGAGGTGCTCGTGCCAGGGCGTCAGCGTGGTCGCGAGCGGTTGCGCGAGGGCTCCCCAGGCCATGACGGCGAGCGTGGCCGCGGCGACCGGTCGGCGCACGCCGCCGGGACGTCGAGCCGCGTACGCGGCACCCGCCGCACCGCCGCCGAGCACCGCCCCCAGCGTCGCGGCCAGGCTCCAACTCGGGTGCCCGAGCACCTGTTGCACGACGCCCAGTGCGTGCAGCTCCAGCAGCATGAAGCCGAGGCCCAGGCCGATGGCGGTCCACAGGCGCCGCGTCGATGCGCGCACCCTCGCGGCGCGGAGGCGCCGACCCGCCATGACGAGCCTCGCTGCGGGGACGAGCACGAACACGCCGAGCAGGGCCGCGGCGAGGACGCCCGCTCGCTGGGCGTCGCGCTGGACGCCGGGCTCGAAGGCGAAGAAGAACGGCGCGGCGTCCGTGGTGGGGCGCAGGTCGACGTCCGGGCTCGCCGCGATCAGCGCCTGGAGGCCCGCCTCGCCGGTCGCCAGGGGCGCCAGCGCGCTGGGCGTGAGCAGGTGCGGTACCAGCACCAGCGCCCAACCGCGCGCCTCTGCGACGCGCGCGGCGGCGACCGCCTCCTCACGCGTGTAGGGTGTCCGGCGCACGGTCAGGATCGGCACGCTCGGCTGGGACGAGGCGTCGAGCACGACCATGGCGTGCAGCAAGGCGGCGCCGTGGTCCTCGGCGTGGCCGCCCTGGACCAGCGCCTCGAGCGCGGTCGTGAGCGCGCGCGTGAGCGTCGCCTCGTCGTAGAGCACGAGCGCGAGGCGGCCTTCGTGTCGCAGCCGCGACAGGTAGGTCGTGAACGCCTCGACGGTGTAGACGCGGCTCTCCGTCAGGCGCAGACGGTGCCGCTCGGCGGCGTTCGTCACGACGTTGGCGAGCATGATCACGTCGAAGGTGCCGGCCGTTCGCGTCAACACGCGGCGGCCATCGCCGATCACGACCTCCGTCGGTGGCTCGTAGACGTCGCCGGCGTCAGCGCCGAGCGAGCGCGTCAGTGCGACGCTGGCAGGGTTCACCTCCACCGCGACGATCTCGCGCGCACCGTGGACGCGCGCCTGCGCGACGTCGAGGCCGCCGCCGCTACCGATGAGGAAGACGCGCTCGCTCGGTCCCGCGGCGAAGGCGAACGCGCCGACGTCGCGCCACCAGGGCGTCGGGTCGGCCGTCGGGACGAGCGAGCCGGCGCCGCCGTCCATGAACACGTAGCGGGCACCGGACGGCGCGCGCACCAGGTCGGTGCGCGCGGTCGCGTCCCAGCGGCTGGCCTCGAGCACCGCGCCGCGCTCGAGCTGGGCGGCGAGGGGCGTGCCGGGCATGTGACGAGCCGGGTCGAGCCCCCATTGGCCGCTCAGCGCGGTGGCGAGCAGCGCGATCGGCAGCGCCGCCGGGAGCAGTGCGAGCCAGCGGCTGCGGCCTGCGGCGAGCGCCACGGCCGCCAAGGCCAGCACGGCCGCTGCGGCGAGGCTGCCATGGAGGCCACCGAGCAGCGAGAGGGCGAGCGGAGCGAGCGCGGCGGCGGCCGCCGCCGCGAGCAGGTCGGTCCGGTACAGGGCGGCCCCGGCCAACCCTGCGGCGGCGAAGGTCGCCGCGACGGCCCAGCCCACGCCGGTGAACGCGACCAGGATGGGAACGAGCGCGAGCCAGGCGCCGGCGTCGGTGGCGGCGGCGAGCCAGAGCGCGGTGGGCCCGACCAGCGCCGCTGCCACGGCTCCAACGAGCGCGGCGAGCGCGGCGGCCTCGCGCCGGCGCGCCCAATCGCTGGCGGCCGCCACCGCCGCGCCGAGGCCGAGGCCGCCGACGGCGACGGCCAGCACCGGACCGACCACGTCGCTCGCCAGCAGCGCCGAGAGCAGCCGGGTGAGTGCGATCTCGAACGCCAGGCCACCACCTGCGAGCGCTGCGACGGCGACGATGGCGTGCCTGGCGGGCGGCGAGCGCTTCGCTGTGCGGGCGTGGTCCAGGGCCTGGTCCAGGGCTCGGTCCAGCGCCCGGTTCAGGGCCTGGCTCAAGGCCCGGCCCTGGCCCGTGTCGAGAACGGGGTCCTTGGTCAGCGCCGCCCTCGCCAACGCGGGTCGAGCACGTCGCGAAGACCGTCACCGAGGAGGTTGAATCCGAGCACGGAGACCATGATAGCGAGTCCGGGGAAGATACCCATCCAGGGCGCCTGTCCGAGGAAGCCGCGGCCCTCGGCGAGCATGCGCCCCCAGCTGGGGTCGGGCGGCTGGGTGCCGAGGCCGAAGAACGACAACGCCGCCTCGGCCAGGATCGCGAAGGCGAGGCTGAGCGACGTCTGCACGATGATGGGCCCGAGGGCGTTGGGGAGCACGTGCGCCCACATGATCCGCGTGTGGGTCTGCCCGAGCGCGCGCGCCGCGGTGACGAACTCGCGGTCGCGCACCGAGATCACGGCGCCGCGCGTGACGCGGGCGAAGATGGGGGCGTAGACGATCGCGATGGCGATCATGGCGTTCTCGACGCCGCGGCCCAGGATGGCCATCACCGTGATCGCCAGGAGCACGGCGGGGAACGCGAAGATCACGTCCATGACGCGCATGATCACTTCGTCGACCCAGCCGCCGAGGTAGCCGGCCGTGACGCCGAGCGTCACGCCGGCGCTGGCCGAGATGCCGACGGCGATGAACGCCACCTGCACGCTGACGCGTGCGCCGTACATGACGCGCGAGAGCAGGTCGCGACCGAAGTCGTCGGTACCGAAGGGGTGCGCGAGGGACGGGGGCGCGAAGCGCGCCGTGAAGTCCATCGCCAGCGGGTCGTAGGGCGCAAGGGCCTGACCGAAGGCGGCCACGAAGCCGAGGAACAGCACGACGCCGCCGCCGGCGAGCACGAGGCCGTGGCGCAATGCCTTGCGCAGCAGGTCGAGGCCTGGTCGCGAGGCCACAGTGGGGCGGGCGGTCTGGATGGCCATCAGGCGTACGAGATCCGAGGGTCGAGGAAGGTGTAGGAGAGGTCGGTGAGGAGGTTGACGACGGTGAACGTGACGGCCGCCAGCAGCACGGCCGCCTGCAGTGCGGGGTAGTCGCGCTGCAGCGTGGCGGTGAGGGCGAGCTGCCCCAGCCCCGGCCAGGCGAAGATGATCTCGACCACCACGACGGCCGAGAGGAGCGTCGCCATTTGCAGGCCGACGATGGTGACGATCGAGATGGCGGCGTTGCGCATGACGTGCTTGCGCAGCACCGTGCGGCGCGGCACGCCCTTGGCGTGGGCGGTGCGGACGTAGTCCTGGCCGAGCACCTCGAGCAGCGCCGAGCGAACGAAGCGGGCCATGATCGAGCCGCTGATGATGCCGACCGTCGCCGCCGGCAGCAGAACGTGCCGACCCCAGGGGACGAAGCCGTCGCTGAGCGGTCGATAGCCCGAGGATGGGAGCCAACCCAGCGTCTCGCTGAACAACAGGATCAGCAGGATGCCCATCCAGAAGTCGGGGACCGAGACGCCCAGTTGGCTCATGACGGAGACGCCCAGGTCGCGGGCGCTGCCGGGTTTGAGGGCCGACACGTAGCCGGCGGGGATGGCGATCGCGAGGCCGATGGCGAGCGCCACGAGCGCCAACGTGATGGTGGCGGGCAGGCGCCGCGTGACCTCGCCGCGGATCGGTTGGCGGCTGATGAGGCTGGTACCGAAGTCGCCGCGCGTGATGATGCCGCCGATCCAGCTGACGTATTGCACCGGCAGGGGGCGGTCGAGTCCCATCTGCCGCTCGAGCGTGGCGACCGCCTCGGGGGTCGCCTGGACGCCGAGCGTGACCCGTGCGGGGCTGCCCGGCAGCAGCGGGATGATCGCGAAGGTGACCAAGGAGACGCCGAAGAGCACGAGCAGCAGCGTGCCGAGTCGGCGCAGCAGGTAGGCGAGGCTCACGGCGTCTCCCTGGTGTCAGCGGCGGTGCGTCAGCCGCGGCTCAGCGGTCGAGCCAGGTGGTCACGAAGCGCACGGCCTGGTCGGCGCGGGCGGCGAAGCCCATCACGTCGGGTGCATATGCGTGGATCTCGAGCGGGTTGTAGAGGTAGATGTAGGGTGCCTCGTCGACGATCGTGCGGTTGATCTGCTCGTACAGCGGGCGCCGCGCGTCGAACTCGGGCAGCATGCGCGCCTCGTCCAGGAGCTCGTCGACCGTCGGGTTGGAGTAGCCGGTGAAGTTGAAGACCTCGCCGGTCCGGTGCTGGGCGTAGAAGAAGTCGTCGGGGTCGATCAGGCCGTTCCAGGAGCACACGAAGGTGTCGTAGTTGCCGTCGCCCTGTTCCTGCAGCCACTCGGCCCACTCCAGCGTGCGGATGCTGGCGCGGATCCCGACGGCGGCCAGGTCGGCCTGGATCACCTGAGCGGCGCGGATGGTGGCCTCGATGAACGAGGTCGGCATGATCTCCATCTCGAAGCCGTCCGCGAAGCCGGCCTCGGCGAGGAGCTCGCGGGCGCGCTCCGGGTCGTAGCCGTAGGGAGCGTAGCCGAAGTTCCAGGCGGAGCTCGGTGGAATGGGGTCTTGCGTGACTTGGGCGTTGCCGAACTCGGCCGCCGCGGCGATGTTGTCGCGGTTGATCGCGAACGCGATCGCCCGGCGCACGCGCTCGTCGGCGAGGGGACCCTCGGCGGTGTTGACGCCGATGTAGTAGTACGCGCCGGCGGCCGCACGGTCGACGAGCACGTCGTCGCGGGCGTCGAGCTCTTCGACGGCCTGCGGCGGGATGGAGAAGGCCCAGTCGATGTCGCCGGTCACGAGTGCGGAGCGTCGCACGGTTTCGTCGCCGATGATGCGGATGTCGACGGCGTCGAGGTAGGGGAGCCCGTCTTCCCAGTAGTGCGGGTTGCGTTCGAGCAGCACGCGTGTGCCGGGCTGGTAGTCGCTGATCATGAACGGACCGGTGCCGATCGGGCGGGTGTTGATGCTGCCGTCCAGGGCGCCGACGGGGTCGAAGATGGCGAGCGCGTTGCTCGAGGCGAGGTGGCCGAGCAGCGAGGGGTTGGGGGCGTCGAGCGTCAGGACCACGGTGGTGGCGTCGGGGGCGTCGATCGACGTCACCCCGGCCATGCGCCAGGCGTTGCCGGAGCCGGTCTCAGGGTCGAGCAGGCGCTCGAACACGGTGACAACGTGCTGGGAAGTGAACTCGGTGCCGTTGCTGAAACGCACCCCCTCGCGCAGTTCGAAGGTGACGCTCAAGCCGTCGTCGGCGACGGTCCAGGCGTGCGCCAGCGAGGGCACCAGGTTCTGCTCGGCGTCGAGCGTGATCAGCGTGTCGAGCACGTTCTCGAGCACCTGGTAGCTCGAGCGGGCGCTGGTGATGTGGGGATCGAGCCCCACGGGTTCTTGTTCCCAGGCGGCGACGAGCGTGCCGCCGCTGGTCTGGGCCGCGGCCAGGCCGGTCAGGGCCAGGCCGAGGGCGAGTGCGAGCGTGCGAATGCGTGTCATGCGGACCTCCTCCTTGGGCTCGTGGCCCGGCACCCTAACTGCGCCGGCCGCTCACGAGCGTGGGGGGCGGGGGGTGGCGACGCCCGTGGGGGCGCTCGTCGGTTCGTCATCACCGATCTCGGCGGGTTGCGGGTCGCGCTCGGTGCCTGGCCCGCGCTCCGGCTCGGTCCGGATCTCCCAGTCCCACACGCTCTTCTTGATCTTCACGACCTGCATCGTCTGGCTGCTGAGGATGTCGTCGTGCGCGAGGGCGTCTTGCAAGAAGGCGTGCAGTTCGGCGCTCGAGGCGTGCAGCGACTCGACCACCAGGTTGTTGGCACCGATGCCGATGCCGACGTAGCGCACCGAGTCGTGGCGCGCGATCGCGTCGGTGACGGCTTCGAGTGCAGCGTTGCGGACGCGGGCGTAGGTGGTCGCCAGCACCGGCACGCCGAGGGCGAGCGGGTCGCTGATGGCGAGGATGCGCATCCAGCCGCTCTCCAGCAAACGCTTGCAGCGCTTGCGGACCATCGACTCGGAGACGCCGAGGTCGCGCGCGATGTCGCGATACGCTCGGCGACCGTCGATGCGCAGCGCGTCGACGATGGCTTGGTCGATGGCATCGAGTTGCTGGTACGGCTGCCTTGGCACCGGACCTCCGTGCGGTGGCGGGTCGCGCCACGGGGGATGCCAGAGCGTAGACGCAACGCGTCCGCGATGTCAACCATTGAGACGCAATGCGTCTTACAAGCGCGTAAGGCACATGTGTAACCCATCGCTCAGTCGCCGGTGGCGACGCCGTAGACTGGCGCCTGCCGAGGGGAGGTTTGGCGGGATGCGAAACGACATGGACAGGCGCGTCGCCGACGTGCTGACGGCGCTCGCGAAGGACCTGTTGGCGGCCGAGGTGACGCCCGCGTTCTTCGAGCGCGTGCTCGACCACGCCGTGTCGCTCGTGCCCAACGTCCAGACGGCCAGCCTGGTGGTGCGTGGCGCCGACGGCTTCCGCTTCGCCGCGGCCGTCGGCTTCGACCTCGAGCGGGTGCGAGACGTCCGCTTCAGCGTCGACGAGGTCCTCGCCAACGTCGGCGGCGATGGCCGCGCCGTCGTCATCCGCAGGCCCGGACGGCGCACCGTCGACGCCCTCGGCCCCACGCGAGCGGCCCTCCTTCGCTCGAGCGCCGACGTCGACCGCATCCGCGTCTCGCTCGCTGTCCCCATCGTCCTGGCGGGCGAGGTGACAGCCGCGTTCCGGCTCGACAGCTACGACGACGAGACGGCCTTCGACGACGATGCTCGAGCGTTGGCGGAGGCGCTCGCGCACCACATCGGCGCCTTGCTGCAGCGCAAGCAATGGCAAGAGGCCAGCGCCCGCACCCTGCGCGAACTGCGCCTACAGAACGAGCTCCGCGGCGCCGTCGCGCGCGGCAGCGACGTCGACGAGGTCATCCGCATCGCCGTGGAGGGCACCACCAGGCTCTTGGGCGGACACCTCTGCTCGCTGTTCGTGATCGACGGCGATCACGCCGTCTTGCGGCACCACGTCGGGTACGACGGCGCCGAACGTCGGGTACCGCTCGGTCAGGGCGTCACCGGTCGCGTGGCGCGCAGCGGCCGCGCCGAACTCGTGCGCGACGCCGCGTCCGATCCCGACTTCTTCGCCGCGACCCCACAGCCCGTGCGCTCGTTGGTCAGCGTTCCGCTCGTCGTCGACGGCACCGTCTCCGGTGTCCTCAACGCCGAGTCGCTCGAGGCCGACCTCGACGAGACCGACCTCGCCCGGCTGAGCGCCGTCGCCGAGCACGTCGCCGTGGCCCTGCAGCGTGCCGAGCTGCTGGGCACGCTGCGCGCCAGCGAACGCCGCTTCCGCCTGCTCACCGAGCACATGCGCGACCTGGTCTGCCTCGTCGGACCCGACGGCCGTATGACGTACGTCAGCCCGTCGAGCCGCGACATCCTCGGCTTCGAGCCCGAGGTGCTCATCGGTCGCGACCCCAGGGACTACATCGAGCCCGAGGACCTGCAGCTGCTCGACGAGGCGATCCGGATGCCGCTGATCGCGGGCGCGTCGGTCGCGCCGGTCACGACCAGGACGCGCCACCGCGACGGCCATACCGTCTACCTCGAGACGACGGCAGCGCCCATCGACGAAGGCGGCCCGTACGTCGAGGGCGTCGTGACCGTCTCCCGCGACGTCACCGAGCGACAGGACTTCGAGGCGCGTCTGCGTCGGCGCGCGCTCTACGACGACCTCACCGGGCTCGCGAACCGCACGCTCCTGCTCGATCGTCTCCAACACGCCTGCGAGCGTTTCCGGCGCGACGGAGGCCCGCGCTTCGCCGTGCTCTTCGTCGACCTCGACCGCTTCAAGAACGTCAACGACTCGCTCGGCCACGCGGCCGGCGATGCGCTGCTGCGCGCGATCGCAGCGCGCTTCTCGAGCCTGGTGCGCGCCGTCGACACCGTCGCCAGGCTCGCCGGCGACGAGTTCTGCCTGCTGATCGAGGACGTGGCAGACAGGCAGGCCGTGCTCGACGCCGCGGAGCGTGTGCAAGACGCGTTGCGCTCACCGTTCGACGTCGCGGGGCGCGAACTGTTCATCAGCGCCAGCGTCGGCATCGCCGTCGCAGAGGGCCGCGAGGTCGACGCCGAGGCGCTCCTGCGCGACGCCGACATCGCCATGTACCGCGCCAAGCACGACGGCAGCGCCCGCCACGCGGTGTTCGACGTCGGCATGCGGGCCGAGGCGGTGCAGCGGCTGGAGCTCGAGCACGAACTGCACCAGGCGCTCGAGCGCGACGAGGTGTGGTTGGCATACCAACCGATCGTCCGGCTCGACGACGACCGGGTCGAGACGTTCGAGGCCCTGCTGCGGTGGCGGCATCCGCGCCGCGGCACCCTGCTCCCTGACGAGTTCGTCCCGATCGCCGAGCAGACCGGGCTCATCCAAACGCTCGATCACCTGGCGTTGCACGGCGCGTGCGCCCAGCTCGCCGCCTGGCGCGCGGCCGGCGCCCTGGACGCCCGCGTGAGCGTCAACGTCTCCGTCGCCCAGGCGGCCCGCGGAGGCCTCGACGAGCGGGTCCTGGCCGCTCTGGAGGCGCACGGCGTGCCGCCCACCGGTCTGCTGATCGAGCTGACCGAGTCGGCCTTGATGGACGGGCTCGACGTGGTCGTCAGCGAACTCGAGCGGCTCCGCCGCGTCGGGGTCCGCGTGCAGATCGACGACTTCGGCACGGGCTACTCCTCGCTCGGCGCCCTGGGGCGGCTCCCGATCGACGCGCTCAAGATCGACCGCTCGTTCCTCGTCGACGTCGAGACGTCGACGTCGCAGCAGGCGATCGTGACATCGATCGCCACGCTCGCCCGGACGCTCGGGATCGTGGTCGTGGCCGAGGGCGTGGAGAACGCGGCGCAACTCGCCTTCGTGCGCTCGCTCGGCTGCCCGTTGGTGCAGGGACACGTGTTCGCCGACCCGAGCGACCCCACCGCGTTGCGCGCGCACGGCTGGCTCGACCCGGCCCGCCTACGGGGTGACGGCGTCGACGCGTTGGGCTGACGCCGCCTCGATCGTGCGGACCACGAGCGCGTCGGTGGAGGCGATCACCGGGACGGTGACGCCGTTGGACACGACGTCACCGTCCTTCAGCAGCAGCGGCAGTTCGGTGCAGGCCGTCACGATGGCCGCTGCGCCGGCTGCTGCGAGCCGTTCGGCGACCTCGCGCAGGCTCGTACGTTCGACCTGGGTCGCGTGGCCACGCTTCACCGCGGCGATCGAGGCCGTCACCGTCCGCTGGTCGTCGGCGTCAGGGGTCAGGACCGCGATCCCGCGCCGCGCGAACGCGGCGTGGTAGATGGCCGAGCGGATCGTCCCGGGCGTCGCGAGCAGACCGACGGAGCGCGGCGCGCTCGTGTCGGCCGCCACGGCGTCCACCGTGGCCTCGATCAGGCTCACGAACGGCACCTCGGGCACCGCGGCGCGGATCTCGGCCTCGAACGCGTGCGCCGTGTTGCACGGCATCACCAGCAGCTCCGCGCCGGCCGCCACCAACCCCTCGGCCATCGCGACCAGTCGCGGTACGGGGCTCGGTCCCGTGCCCTCGACCGCCGCGGTGCGGTCGGGGACGGTCGGGTCGTTGTCGATCAGCACGCGCAGGTGGTCCTGGTCGCGCTCGACCGGTGTCGCGGCCACCAGCTTGGTGAAGAAGTCGGCGGTCGCCTCGGGGCCCATCCCACCCATCACGCCGACCGTGCGGCGCGCTTCAGCCACCGTGCGTGCCCGCCAGGACGTCGTCCTGGTACGCGTACAGCGCGGGCGAGCCGCCGGTGTGCACGAACAGCACGCGCTCGCCCGGCTCGAACCGACCCCGGCGGACCAGGCCGATGAGGCCGGCGGCGGTCTTGCCGGTGTAGACCGGGTCGAGCAGGATCCCCTCATGGCGCGCGAACAGCTGCACGGCCTCGGCCATCGCGTCGGTCGGCAGCGAGTAGCCGGGCCCGACGTAGGCGTCGTCGACGACCACGGCCTCGCTCGGCACGCCCGCGGCGGCGCCTGCGAGGCGCAACGCGTCGTCGGCCAGCGCGCGGATCTTGGCCTCCTGCGCCACGCGCTCGGCACGCACGCTGATGCCCGTGACCGGCAGGCCCGCCTGGGCGGCGTGGAAGCCGGCGACCAGGCCGGCGTGGGTGCCGCCGGAACCGCTCGAGACCACCACGTGGTCGAGCGCCAGCGACAGGTCGAACGTCTGCGCCAGCACCTCGTCGGCGCAGGCGACGTAGCCGAGGGCCCCGAGCGCGTTCGAGCCGCCGCCCGGGATCACGTACGCCGTGCGGCCCTGCGCCGCGAGGTCGTTCGCGAGGCCCTGCATCGTGGCGGCCAGGTCACCGCCGCCCGGCACCACCTCGACGCGTTCCGCGCCGAGGAGCCGGAAGAGCAGGTTGTTGCCGCTGGCGTCGGCGTCGTAGCTCCCAGGCACGCGCTCCTCGAGCACCAACTGGCACTCGAGGCCCTCGCGCCGTGCCGCAGCGAGCGTGAGCCGGCAGTGGTTCGACTGCACCGCCCCGACCGTGATGAGCGTGTCGGCGCCCTGCGCAAGGGCGTCGGCGACCAGGAACTCGAGCTTGCGGGTCTTGTTACCGCCCGACGCCAGGCCGAGCATGTCGTCGCGCTTGATCCAGAGCTCGGGGCCGCCCAGCGCTGCACTGAGGAACGGCATCGGCTCGATCGGCGTCCAGTACGGGGTGTAGCGGCGGCGGGGGAAGCGGGCCAGGTGCATGCGGGACTCCTCGGAATGGCGGCGGCTTGGGCCTTCGATGATACGCCCGTTGGTGCGCGCTGCACGCGCCGCGCGAACTCCTGCGTCGGCCCGCGCTACACTGCGTGCTCCGGAGGTCGCTCGCGCATGCCAACGCCCCAGCCCGCCCCCGTCGCCGCCCATCCCGTCGTACCCGTCGGTCCGTTGCCCCGCAACCCGGGGGGCGAGCTGGACCTCGATTGGGTGGCCTCGCTGCGCGTCGACCGCTCGGCCGCCGAGCGGCGCGCGGCGACGCTCACCACGCGTCGCAGCGTCAAGCAGGCGGCGCAGGCGGCGTGGCTGCTCAAGGCGATCACGCTGATCGACCTGACCACGCTGGCCGGCGACGACACGCCGGCGCGCGTGCGGCGCCTGAGCGCCAAGGCGCGCCAGCCCGTGCGCCCCGAGCTCCTCGAGGCGCTCGGCATGCAGGGCGTGCGCATCACTACCGGCGCCGTCTGCGTGTACCACGCGATGGTCCCGGCTGCGGTGGCGGCGCTCGAGGGCAGCAGCGTGCCGGTGGCCGCCGTCTCGACCGGCTTCCCGGCCGGCCTGACGCCGCTCGCCACGCGGCTGGCCGAGATCCGCGCCTCGGTCGAGGCCGGGGCCGAGGAGATCGACGTCGTCATCAACCGCCACCAAGCGCTCGCCGGCGACTGGCAGGCCCTCTACGATGAGATCGTCCGCTTCCGCGAGGCCTGCGGCCCGGCGCACCTCAAGGTGATCCTCGGCACGGGCGA
>PWQI01000369.1 GCA_003556805.1 Trueperaceae bacterium
GTCGCGACGGCGTAGTCGCCGACGGGCGTGTCGAGGTCGGAGGGGTCGTCGTTTCGCAGCGCGTCGCTGCCGGCGCGCCAGGCGCCGGCGACGTAGTTGGGGTGGGGCTCGAAGGCCGCGCGGGGGGCGGTCGTGGGGGTGGGGTCTGGCACGGCGGTCCTCTCCTTCGCGGTGCGAGGCGACGCGCTGCGAGCACGTTCGACGGCGGTCAAGGCCGCCCGTGAAGCACGCTCGCCGGTGCGCGGGTGGGCAGGGCTTCGCCTCAGCCTACGCGTCGGTCCGCCGGCAGGCAGGTCCAGTCCGGGTCGGCCATGATCCGGCCCGCCTCCTCCAGCTTCTCGGGGGCGACGACGATGCCGTGCGCGTGCGAGATGCGCGTCGCCATCACGTAGCGGCTGGCGATGCCGATGGCGTGGTTGAGCGCAAGCTCGCCCCAGCCCGCCGCCGTGACGGCGGCGACGTCCTCGGCGCTGATCCGCGTCGGGGTGAGCGTCAGCAGCCGCACGAAGCCGAGGAGGGCGCGCAGCGCGTCCGACACGGGGGCGCTGTCGAGGTCGGCGACGAGCGCGTCGAGCACGGCGGCCGGGAAGCCGAGGCGGGCGGCGGTCGCGCCGTGGGCGCCGGCGCAGTAGTCGCACGCACACAACCGCGACACGTAGGCCGCGATGAGCTCGCGTTCGGCGACGCTGAGCGGCGACGGCCCCCGCATGAGCTCGTGCGTGAACTCGAGGAACGGGTCCCAGACGCGCCGGTCGGCGGCGTACACGGCGCCGATACCGGCACCCTCGGGGACGTAGCTGGTGAAGCCCACGCTCAGTATCCGAGCGCCGGGTGGCGCATGGTGTTGAGGAGGGGCGCGTCGCTGAGGTAACGCTCGAGGTTGGCGGCGAACTCGTCGATGACGCGCCCGCGGATCTCCGGCGTGCGGTAGGAGCAGTGGGGGCTGATCGTCACGTTCGGCGCGTCCCAGAGGGGGTGGCCGGCCGGCAACGGCTCCTCGCGGAAGGCGTCGAGGCAGGCACCCGCGATGCGCCCCTCGGCCAGCGCCGCCACCAGGGCGTCGTCGTCGATCAGCGAGCCGCGGGCGACGTTGACGAGGTAGGCGCCGGGCTTCATGCGCGCGAACTCGGCCGCGCCGAGCATGCCGTCGGTCTCCGCGGTGCCGGGCGCGGTCAGCACGATCACGTCGGCGTCGCCGAGCACCTCGTGCAGCGCTGCGGGCGTGACCATCCGGTCGACGCCCGGGTCCGACACGCCGTCGCGCTTGATCCCGATCACGCGCATGCCGAAGGCCTTGGCCAGCGCGGCGACGCGCCGGCCGATGGCGCCGACGCCGACCACCAGCATGGTCTTGCCGTGCAGCTCGAGGTGCATCGGCGGCGCCCAGCGGTGCTCGCGCTGCGCGTCGCGCAGGGCGTGGAGGTGCTTGGCGTGGGCGAGCAGCGTCCCGAACACGAACTCGGCGATGGGGATGCTCATCACGTCGGCCGAGCGCGTGAGCGCGATGGCGCGGCGCTCCACCTCGGGTACCTGGACCCAGTCGAAGCCGGCGGAGCCGGTGTGGATCCAGCGCACGCCTTGGGCGGCCTGCAGCAGGGCGTCGAGCTCGGGCTTGCGCAACCCGGCGAAGAGCAATGCCTCGCCCTCGGCGATCGATGCCGGCCAGGGCGGCGCCGCGGGGAGCTGCTCGAAGCGCGTGGTGGGAAAGCGCTCGCGCAAGGCGTCCACGTGGTGGGCGTCGTAGAGGTGGTTCACGAACACGAGGACGTCGTCACGCACGGTCGGTTCTCCGTTCAGGCGGGCACCGCGGGTCACGACCCGCTGGAGCGCAGGCGCGGGTCGAGGGCGTCGCGAAGCACGTCGCCGAGGGTGTTGAAGGTCATGACGCTGAGCAGGATCATCACGCCGGGGTACACGGCCAGGTGCGGCGCGGTCCACATGTAGAACTGGCTCGCCGTGAGCATGTTGCCCCACGACGGGGTCGGCGGCGCGATGCCCAGGCCGAGGAAGCTCAGGCCCGCCTCGATGAGCATGACGTTGCCGACCCCGATGCTGGTCGCGACGATGAGCGCCGGCATGGCCTGCGGGAGCAGGTGACGCACCATCAGGCGCAGGTGCCCGGCGCCGAGGGCACGGGCGGCCGTGGCGTACTCCATGGCCTTGAAGCGCAGGATCTCGCCGCGGATGAGCCGAGCGGGCCCCATCCAGCGTGTGAACCCGAGCGCGACCACGAGCACCGTGATCGACGAGCCCCAGATCGCGACGACCGCGAGCAGCAGGAAGAACACCGGGACCGACAGCAGGCCGTCGGTGAAACGCATGATCACGCGGTCGGTGAGGCCGCCGAAGTAACCCGCCAGGACGCCGAGCGCGGAGCCGATCACCACCGTGAGCAGGGCGGCGGCGAAGCCGACGGCGATCGAGACGCGGCCGCCGGCCAGCAGACGGGCGAAGACGTCGCGGCCGTTCTCGTCGGTGCCGAGCCAGTGCGCGGCGCTCGGCGGCTGGAACGTCGCCGCCAGGTTGATGCGCGTCGGGGAGGGGATCGGCAGCCAAGGCGAGGCCGCCATCGTGAGCAGCAGCGTGATCATGAACACGACGCCGAACAGCGCGAGCTTGTTGCGGTACAGCGCGCTCAGGAAGACCTGCCACTGCGTGCGGCGGCCGCGCGGGCGCCTGGGCGTGGTCGTGGCGACCGCCATCAGTCGAACCGGATCCGCGGATCGATGGCGCCGTACAGCAGGTCGATGAGCAGGTTGCTCACGATCACCGCGACCGCCACGAAGATGGTGGTGCCGAGGATGAGCGGCGTGTCGCGGCCGATGGCGGCGTTCACCGCCATGGACCCGATGCCGGGCCAAGAGAAGAGCGACTCGATGATCGCGGCGCCGCCTACCAGGCGCGGCAGGGTGAGACCCAGGATGGTCAGCACCGGGATCAGCGCGTTCTTCATGATGTGCTTGCCGTGCACGCGGCTCTCGACCAGGCCCTTGCTGCGGGCGGTGCGGACGAAGTCCTGGTTGATCGCCTCGAGCCAGCTCGAACGGGTGTAGCGCATGAGCTCGGCGGTGGTGGAGGTGGCGAGCACGACGGCCGGGAGGACGAGATAGCTGAGCCGATCGAGCACCGAGAAGGGCTGCCCGATGGTCTGCATGCCGGCGCCTGGGAGCCAGCCGAGCTGTACGGAGAACAAGATGATGAGCAGGATGCCGAGCCAGAAGTTGGGCGTGGCGAGGCCCAGGATGCTCGCGAAGCTGAGCGCCTGGTCGAGCAGGCTGTTGGGCCACCGCGCGGCGACGATGCCGCTGGGGATCCCGACCAGCACGGTGATGAGCAGCGCGGTGAAGCCGAGGAGCAGCGTGGCGGGGAGGCGCTCCACGATCATCTGCATGACCGGGCGGTTGAACACGAGCGAGCGGCCGAGGTCGCCCTGCGCGATGTTGGACATCCAGCGCACGTACTGCACCGCCACGGGCTGGTCGAGGCCGAGACGGCGTTCGATGGCCGCCGCGACGCTCGGATCGAGCGTCGGATCGGCCAGGATGCTGAGCCTACCCGGCGCCGCCTGGATGAGGAAGAACGTCGCCGTCACCACCACGAAGAGCACGGCGACCCCGGCGAGGAGCTGTTTGATGGCGTACTCGGTCATCGGCCCGTTCCGTCGTCAAGCCCTTGGGGGTGCGCGGCGCGCACCCCCAAGGGATGGTGTCGATGCGTTCAGCGCTGCCGGTAGAGCAGGTGCGAGAACGGCATGCTGTCCTTGATGTTGTTCGGCGGGATGTTGCCGACGTCGGCGGCGTGCGCCGTCATGCGGTCCCGCCACAGGAGCACCATGTTCGGCGGATCGGCGTGGAGGACGTAGCCGACCTCGGTCAGCAGGCGCGACTGCTCCTCGCGGTCGATGGTGCTGAGGACGGCGCGGAAGATGCGGTCGACCTCCTCGTTGCAGTACGACTGCGAGTTGAAGGGGCCGTTGCAGGTGTAGAGCCGCTGCGCCCAGTCGAGGTTGGGGAGCGGGAAGGCGGCCAGGCGCGTGTCGAAGGTGCGCTGCTGCGTCTCCTCGAGCCAACGTCCGCCCCGCTCGGCGAGGATGTACTCGACGTCCATACCGATGTCGGTGAAGTACTGCTGCAGGATCAGGCCCATCTGCTCGCGCTGGACGTCGCCACGGTCGACGAGGATGTAGAAGGAGAACGTCTCGCCGTCACGCTCGAGGATGCCGTCGGCGTTGGGCGTCCAGCCGACCTCGGCGAGGATCTGCAGGGCGAGCTCCGGGTCGTACTCGCGGTACTCGACGTCGGGACGCGCGACCCACTCGACGCCGGCGGGGATGAAGACGTCGTCGACGTAGCCCAGGCCGGGCGACACGGTGTTGGCCATGGCACGTCGGTCGACGGCGTGGGTCATCGCGATGCGCACGCGCGGGTCCTGGAAGAGAGGGTTACGGAGGTTCCATGCGAAGAGCTGGTAGCCGAGGCTGTCGAAGGTCGTGACGGCGATGTTGGGGTTGTTGCGGACCGAAGGGAGCTGCGGCGCCTCGAGGTCGACCCAGTCGAGCTGCCGGGTGAGCAGCTGGGTGACGCGCGTGTTGCCGTCGGGCACGACGCGGAAGGTGAGGCCGTCGAGGAACGGGCGGCCCAGGAAGAAGTCCTCGTTCGCGACGAGCTCGTAGAAGTTGCCCGGCGAGGCGTTACGCATCTTGAAGGGTCCGCTGCCGATCGGCGCGCGGGTGATGAACTCGGTCGCGTCGTAGAGCGAGTCGAAGCCTTCGAGGATGTGCTTGGGGATGATCTCGTTGCCGCCCAGCGAGAGCCGGTCGGCGAAGAAGCCGTCGGACGCCTCGAGGGTCACGCGCACGGTGTACGTGTCCACGACCTCGACGTCGACCACGCCGCGGAAGTCGGGGGCGGTCGTCGCCGCCGTCTCCGGGTCACGGATGGCGTCGAACGTGAACTTGACGTCCTCGGCGGTGAGCGGCTCGCCGTCGTGCCAGGTCACGCCCTGGTGCAGGTAGAACGTCCACACCGTGAGGTCTTCGTTGGCGTCGTAGCGCTCCGCCAGGTACGGCTCGACCTCGTTGGTCCAGGGGTTCACCGCGGTGAGCGGCGAGAACATCGTCCAGTTGATGATGGCGGACGCGAGCTCGGAGGGCAGGATCGGCATGAGCGATCCGGGCGTCGTCGCGAGCGGGATCTGGACGACCCCGCCTCGCGGCGCGTCCAGGTTCTGCGCCCAGGCGCCGGAGAGCGCGAAGGTGACGGCGAGCGCGGCGAGGAGGTGGCTGAAGCGGCGAACCATGGTGGACTCCCTTGCAGTGTGACGGGGCGATGCCCCGGCCGGGTGGCGAGCGTTCCGCGTCGAGGTCCGAGAGCGCAAAGTGTATCGACTTACCAGTACATGCGGACGATACGGCTCCGGACGCCGGCCTGTCAACCTCGCCGCGTGAGATCGCGTAGATGCGTGCTGCACGTACATTTTACCGGCCGGTGCGGACCGTCGTTGACACCCGAGTGCGTGTCAGGCTACATTCCAGCTGTACCAGTACACTGGCGCATGCTGAGTCCGCGAGCGGCGCCGACCTCGTCGCGAGCGGCGCCAAGACGAGCGCGCTCCGAGCCTCACGCCCCGCGACGTACCCCATCCCGTGTTCGCAGAGGAGATCCCCATGGCCATCGTTCGCGTCGAACTCGGACGCCGTTCCCAAGAGCAGCGCGACGCCATCATCAAGGGCATCACCGAGGTGCTCGTCGCCAACGGCGCGCAGTCCGAGGGCACCCAGGTGATCCTGTACGAGGTCGACATGCAGGTCTGGGGCAAGGGCGGCAAGACCTTCGCCCAACGCGCCGCGGAGCAGGGCATCACGCTGCCGCACTGAGCTCGGACCAGGTCGCGAGAGGAGCCCCGCCCTTGGACCTACCGCTGCTGATCACCGACGACGAGCACGTCCCGATCTACCTGCAGATCGTGCATCAGGTCCGCTACCTGATCACCAGCCGTCAGCTCGTCGCGGACGCCCGGCTTCCCTCCGTACGCGCCCTCGCCGACCAGCTCGGCGTCAACGCCGGCACGGTCGCGCAGGCCTTCCGCATCCTGCAGCAAGAAGGGCTCATCGACTCGCAGCGCGGGCGCGGCACCTTCGTGGTCCCCCTGCCCGACGCCTCCACCCGGCTCTCCAGCCGCCAGGCGAAGCTCGTGCGCGCCGTCGACAACCTCATCGAGCGCGCCTACGCCCTCGGTTTCGATGCGGCAACGACACAGCACCACCTGCGCGTGGCGCTCGGCCAACGCGTCAGGACCGTGCCGGTCATGCTCGTCGCGCCCTCACGCGAGGCGGCCGACAAGTACGCCGGACTCGTCACCCAAGCGCTTCCCGATCACGTCCTCAGCACCGTCATGCCCTGCACCCTCGACGAGCTCGAGGCCGGTGTGCCCTGGGTCCGCGAGGCGTACCAACGGACCCACTTCACCGTCACCTTCATGTTCGCCCTCTCCCGCGTCGAGGCCGCGCTCCGCGCGCTCGACGTCGACGGCGAGGTGCTCGGCTTCACCGCCCAGGTGACGAGCGAGACCATCGCCGAGCTGCGCCGCATCGCGCCGGAGCGGCCCATCGCGATCGTCACGGAGGCCCGCAACGTCAACAGCGCCCTCGTGATCCTGGCCCAGCACACGCGCCGCGATGTGCGCCAGGCGCAGGTCCTCACCGAGGTCAGCGGACCCGGCGCCTGGGACGCGCTCGACCCGACGACGCTGCTGATCTACACCTTCGGGATGCGGGCCGCGCTCGCCCACCACGACGTCCCGCATGAACGCCGCATGGAGCTCGCCTTCACCCTGAGCGAGGAGTCCGTCTCCCGCCTCCGCCACCTGTTCGACGACCGCGTCGCCGCCGACGCCTGAGCCACGACGACTGGGCCAGACGCCGGCACCAGAGGAGAAGACCACCGTGTTCGAGTCCGTCCACCGCTATGTGCTCGTCGCCAAGCTCCACAGCTACCTCCGCGATGCCGCAGCTGCCGTCCGCGTCCTCAGCGACGGGCTCGAACGCCACCCGGCCTCGCCGCACCTCTATCGCCACCGCGGCCACTTCCGCATCACGCTGCGCGACTTCGACGGCGCCGTCGAGGACTTCGAACGCGCCGTGCCGCTGCTCGAGGGCATCGACGACGAGATCGAGTACTACCAGCGCGAGCTCGTCCCCGAGATGGAGCGGGCCATCCTCGACCAGCCGCTCGAGCGGCTGCGCGCACCCACCCCCATCGACGACACCACACTCGCCGCGCTGCGCGACGTCTACAAGGGCACGCTCAAGTCGAGCACCTGGTACCACTACGGCCTGGCGCGCTACCTGCGCGGCGAGTACGCCCTCGCCGCCGACACCTACGCCACGACGCTGGGCTTCTGCGTCGACGACGACATGCGCGTCGCGACGCTCGATTGGCGCTACATGAGCCTGCGCCGCGCCGGCCGCGAGGACGAGGCGGCGGCCCTGCTCGCCGAGGTCGACACCGCGGCGATGCACATCAACGAACCCTCCTACCACCGCCGCATGCGCATGTACCGGGGCGAGTTGGCCCCCGACGAGCTGCTCGGTGCCAGCGACGCCGACCGCCGTGCCGTCGCGACGCAGGGCTACGGCGTCGGCAACTGGTACTTCTACAACGGCGACCGCACCAAGGCGCGCGAGGTCTTCGAACGGGTGATCGCCCTCGGTCAACGAGAGGCGTTCGGCCACATCGCCGCCGAGGTCGACTTGGCCGCGATGGCGAGCGGGCACTGAGGCAGCGATGAGCGCGAGGGGGCCGATGGCCGACGAGCGGACCGCAGGGGGTGATGGCGCCGACGGTGGCGCCACCGTGTTGCTGTCGCCGCACGTCTCCGCGGCGCACGCCGAGCAGCTGCGCCAGCGGTTCCCCACGGTCCGCTTCGCGACGCTCGGCGCCGACGGCGCGGTCCCCGAAGCGGGTGCCGATGCCACCGCGCTGCTGCGCGTCGCGCTCTCGAAGGACGCGCTCTCGACGGCCCTGCGCGGCGCGCCCCAGGTGCGCTGGGTGCACACCAGCACCGCCGGCTTCGACTGGGCGCTCGTGCCCGAGATCGAGCAGCGCGGCATCACCCTCACCCGCTCCGCCTCGTCGTACGCGATCGCCATCGGCGAGTTCGTCGTCAGCCTCGTGTGCTCCTGGGCGAAGCGCCTACCGCAGCTCGCAGCCGCGCAGCACGAGCGGCGCTGGGCGAGCGTCGAACCGCTCGAGCTCGCCGACCTGACCATCGGCGTCGTCGGCGCCGGCGGCATCGGTCACGAGGTCGCCAAGCGCTGCCAGGCGCTCGGCATGCGCGTCATCGGCACCAAGCGCAGCGCAGAGCCCCGGCCGCACTTCGACCTCGTCGTCGGGCCGGAGCGGATGGACGAGGTCCTGGCCGAGGCCGACGTGGTGGTGCTGGCCTGCCCGCTCACGCCCGAGACGCGCGGGCTCATCGACGCGCACGCCCTCGCTCAGATGCGTCCCGGCGCGCTGCTCGTCAACGTCGCTCGGGGTGGCGTGGTGGTGACCGACGACCTCGTCGCCGCGCTCGAGGCACGACGCATCGACGCCGCCGCGCTCGACGCCTTCGACGAGGAGCCGCTCCCGGCGGAGCATCTCCTCTGGCAGGTGCCCAACCTCATCGTCACCCCACACACCTCGTTCAAGTCGCCGCACAACCTGGAGCGCGTGCTCGGCGAGTTCGAAGACAACCTGACCCGCTTCCTCGCGGGTGCACCCCTGCGCAACGCGCTGCGCGACGCAAGTCTCGGCTACTGACGAGCACGCGACCCCACCCCGTCGGACGCCGACCCGACGCGCCCCAGGAGACACCGCCCATGCCCGAACCCCTCACCGCCTCGCCCCTCCCCCACGACCCGCTCCACGAGCGCCCCAACCGCGGCTTCCACCCCATCCTCGAGACGGAGCAGCCCTACGTCTTCGTCGACGGCTGCGTGCAGATCTGGCCCGACGCCGACCTCCCCAACGCGCACCGCCACGGCTGCGACGTCTTCGCGGTCACCGCGCTGCGCCCGCACCACGGCGCCGAAGACGCGCTGCGCGCCATCATGGACTGGCACCGCATCGTGCGCGAGCACCCCAACCTCGGTCTGGCCCTCACCGTGCGCGACGTGCGCGAGGCGAAGGCCGCGGGCCGCGCCACGCTGCTGCTCGCAGCGCAGGACGGCGAGTTCATCCACGACGACGTCAGCCGCGTCGAGGCCTTCCAGCGACTCGGCCTGCGCATGCTCATCCCCGCCTACAACCGCGACAACCTGCTCTGTGGCGGTGTGCTCGAGTACACCGATGCCGGTCTCTCGGCCCTCGGCCGCCACGTGGTGGCGGAGTGCGACCGGGTCGGCGTCGTGCTCGACGCATCGCACGTCAGCCGCCGCACCAGCCTCGAGATGGTCGACGCCTCGGAAAACCCGATCGTCTTCTCGCACGCCAACCCCAAGGCGCTCGTCGACAACCCGCGCAACGTCGACGACGAGCAGATCAAGGCCGTCGCCGCGCGCGGCGGCGTGATCGGCACCGTCAACTGGGGACCGCTCATCTTCCGTGAGGGCATGACCGCGCGTCCCACGGTGCAGGACTACCTCGACCACGTCGACTACCTCGCCGACCTGCTCGGGACCACCGAGCACATCGGGATCGGCACCGACTTCAGCCTGGGTTCGTACCCCCGCCACAACTACGACCGCCAGGGCTCGCACTACAAGACCGTGATGTCGACGATGAACCAGTACGTCGACACCTACTGTCGCGCGCCAGAGCGCTTCGCGGAGGGCTTCGCCTGGTACCCCGAGATCGTCGACGTCACCCGTCTGCTGCGCGAGCGCGGCTACGCCGAGTCCGACGTCGAGGGGATCCTCGGCGGCAACTTCCTGCGCGTGTTCGAGCAGGTCTGGGGCGCCTGAGCAACGAGCGACACCGTGCCGCGGCGAGCGCGGCACGCACCCGAGAGGAGCCACCATGGCCATCGTCCGAGTCGAGATCTTCAAGCGCAGCCAAGAGACCCGCGAGCGCATCATCAAGGGCATCACCGACGTTCTCGTCGCCAACGGCGCCAAGGCCGAGGGCACCCAAGTGATCATCTACGAGGTCGAGCCCGACGTCTGGGGCAAGGGCGGCGAGTCGTTCGCGGTGCGCATGCAGCGCGACGGCATCAAGTACGAACCCAAGTGAGCGGCGAGGGCGGCGGCGCACACGCGGCCGGGCGCGCGCACCGCGGCGTCCACGGCACCCTCGATGCGCCGCTGCCCTTCCCCGTCGTCGACGCCTGCGTGCAGGTGTGGGACGACGCCGACCTGGCCGTCGCGCACCGCCACGGCGTCGCCTGCTACGCGGTCACCACCTGGTGGCCACGGGTGCCGTTCACCGACGCCCTCGCTGCGCTGCAGGCATGGCGCGCGCGGCTCGACGGGCACCCCACGCTGCGCCTGGCGCTGCGCGCCGAGCACGTCCGCGCCGCGTGGCGTGACGGGCACGCGACGCTGCTGCTGGCGTCGCAAGACGGCGAGGTCCTCGGCGACGACCCGGAGCGCCTCGCGCTCCTGCAGACGCTCGGCGTACGGCAACTGATCCCCGCCTACAACCGCAACAACCGGCTCTGCGGCGGCGCCCTCGACGTGACCGACGGCGGCTTCTCGGCGCTCGGCCGACGCGTGGTCGAGGTCGCGGCGCGCGTCGGCGTCGTGCTCGACGGGTCCCACCTCGGGCCCCGTTCCGCTCGGCAACTGATCGACCTGTCGGAGCAACCGGTGGTGTTCAGCCACAGCAACCCCGCCGCCGTCATGCCGAACCCACGCAACGTGAGCGACGAGGTGATCCGCGCCCTGGCGGAGCGCGGCGGCGTCATCGGCCTGGTGAACTGGGGCCCGCTCGTGTACCGCCAGGGCACGCTCCGGCGCCCGACGCTGAGCGACTTCCTCGACCTCGTCGACCACGTCGCGGACCTGCTCGGCGACACCCGCGCGATCGGCCTCGGCACCGACTTCAGCCTCGGCTCCTACCCCCTGCACGCGCGCGACCCGTGGGCCACGCGCGGCTACGCCGACGCGCGCGGCGAGCACGACACCGTCGTCACCACCTGGCCGCGCGCGCCCGAGCGCTTCGTGGCCGGCTTCGACGACTACGCGCAGCTACCCTACGTCATCGACGCCCTCGCGGGGCGGGGCTACGACGCCGCCGCGATCGAGGGCATCATGGGCGGCAACCTGCTGCGGGTGTACGAGCGGGTCATGCGCGGCTGACGCCGCTGATCGGCACGTCGCTCGCACCGCCTCGGCAGGTCACTCACCCTCCGCCAGACACGGCATGCGCTGCGTCAGGACGCTGAGGCCTTCCCCGCCGGGCGCCTCGAGCAACGCCACGCCGGCGTGTGAGACGACCACCGCGTCGTTGAACTCGAGCCCGAACACGATCAGGTACGACGTGGTCGTGTCGGTGGCGTAGAGGCCGTCGCCGAGGTCGACGAAGAGCCACTCGTCGGTGCTGTCGAGGAAGCCGCCGAAGCCCTCGTAGGCGAAGCCGAACGTCGCCAGGCCGTCGTCGGTCGCCACCGGCACGCCGGGGAGGTTCAGGTAGGCGGCGAAGTCGCCACCGTCCAGGCAGACGAAGCCCAGCGTCCGGTCGGCGGCGTCGAAGGCGATCTCGGTCTCGCTCGGGAACAGGAACCAGTCGGAGGCGGCGGCCGGTGCCGGGGCGGTGGGCGCCATCTGCGAGGGGGGCGGCGGCAGCGGCGGGCTCGCGGGCTGCGCGGCTGGAGCGACCGGCGCCGGCGGCGCGGGTGTCGCACCCCTCGAACGCGGCGAGGGGGCCGCGACGGGCGGTTGCGCGGCCGGGGCAGCCGCGGGAGCGGCCGGCGCGGGCGCCGCGGCGAAGGGATCGGGCGCGGCAGGGGCGCCGGCGAACGGGTCGGGCGGCGCCGACGCAGCGCCGCCGGCGCAGGTCAACTGGCGTTCGACGTCGGCGAAGCCGCCGACCTCGTACTGGAACGTGGGTTGGTTGGCGTCCGGCACGCCCGGCACCAGCATGAGCCGGATCGCCATGGTGCCGCCGCTGCGCAGGTCGGCGAGGAAGCGCTCGAGGTCGCCGAAGAACTTCGGCGTCGCGCGGTCGCCGGCGGTGCCGCCGACGAACCACGGGTAGCGCTGCACCTCGCCCTGCCCGAGACGCACCATCCCCTCGACCTCGTCCGGCGGCGACGCGTTGGGGCCGATCCA
>PWQI01000326.1 GCA_003556805.1 Trueperaceae bacterium
CCGATCCTGTGGCGGATGGTGTCGCCGAGCCCGGCGTCGCGTAGAACGCCGTGCGCCACGGCGTTGACGTGCGTGCCCGCCTGGCCAGGACGGCACGCCTCCCGGGCCGCTCGATCGCATGCGTCGGCCGCCTCGAGACAGCGGCGCTGCTCGGCACTCGGAGTGCCGAACGTGAACGTCGCTCCGCTCTCGGCGTGGTACCCGCCGACGGCGACCCCGATGCCGGCGATCAGCACGTCGCCGCGCTCGGGTCGGCGCTCCGACGTGCGGCCGTGTGGCAGAGCGGCGCGCGGTCCGGTGTGCACGGTGCCGACGACGCGTGTCGGCGTACCCTCGAAACGGGTGCCGAGCGCCCGCGTCATGTCGCTCCGGGTGGCGCTGAGCGCTGCGTCGAGGATGTCGAGCTCGGTCCCGCCGTGGCGGACGATGTCGCCCGCGCCCGCGAGGACGTGTTCGAGGCAGCGGTCGGCGAAGCGAGCGGCCACCCGCGTCAGGTCCAGCTCGGCCTCGCTCTTGATCCAGCGGAGCCGCTCGATGGCGTCACAGGCAACGGGCGCGCGTCCACGGGCCTGCAGCAGCTGCGCCACGCGAAGGTCGAGGGCGTCGACCCCGTAGCGGCGCGCGTCGATCCGCTCGGCCATCCAGACGACCGGGTGAGGATCGCCCGGGTACTCCTCGTAGACCTCGAGCGGCCCGTCCCAGACCGCTTCGGCATGCTCACGCTCGAGCAGTGGGACGAACAGGCATGGCACGCCGTCGGGCGCGACGTAAAGCCCGACCGGGCGCTCGTTCGGCGAGTGATGGAAGCCGCTGAGGTAGACGACGTCGTGGTAGTCGAGGCATAGGAGGCCGTCGATGTCGCGGTCGGCGAGCGCGTGCTGGGCCGCGGTGACGCGCGCTCGGTACTCGTCGCTGGCGATCGGTGCGGGTGTGGCTTCAT
This sequence comes from Trueperaceae bacterium, assembly GCA_003556805.1. Classification (GTDB taxonomy): domain Bacteria; phylum Deinococcota; class Deinococci; order Deinococcales; family Trueperaceae; genus CSSed10-48. The sequence continues at coordinate 941 of PWQI01000326.1, forward strand.
GCATGGCGTATCCTTGGTCCTCCGGCCGCCGCGGGACTAGACGTGCGGCGAGTTCATAGTGTTACATTGTCGACAATCGATCGTCCGCCCCTCGCGTTCGCGGACGACACGACCACGCTTCTGGCAGGAGGCATGACCACAGCACCCCGCACCCACAGACGCGGTGTCAAGCACGGCGGTGAGATCAGCAACGTGCCGCTCGGCGAGCGCATCGCGGACCAACTGCGTGACCTGATCCTCGACGGTGTGCTGGCGCCTGGAGCCCCGCTGGTCGAGACGTCGCTCGCCGCGGAGCTGGGTGTCAGTCGCGCGCCGGTACGACAGGCGCTGCGCATCCTCGGTCTCGACGGTCTGGTCGAGACGGTGCCGTACCGAGGGACGACCGTGCGAGGGCTGGATCGGCGCGATGTCGAGGAGCTCCTTCGCATCCGTACCCTCCACGAGGGGTTCGCCATCCGCTGCATCGTCGAACGCGGCGATCACAGCGCCTGTGACGTGCTCTACGCCTGCTGCGACGAGATGGCCACCGTTGGCGGTGACGTCGCGGCCCTCAACCGAGCCGACGCGCGCTTCCACGCCTCGCTCATCGAGGTGGCCGATCACGCCTTGCTGATCACCCTCTGGCGCACCATCTCGATGCAGGTGCGGCACGTCATGGCGATGTGCAACCGTCGAGTCGCAGACGCGAGGGTCATCGCGGCACACCATCGCCGCATCGTCGACGCGATCGCCGTCGGCGAGGACGAGCGCGCTACCATGCTGCTCGAAGCGCACGTGCGCGACGTCATCGAACTCGTACTGCGCGAGTGGTCGGAACCGGATGCGGCGTGAGCGCGGCAGGCCGCGAACGCCATGGAGGTGAGCGCATGAACGGGTTACTGCGGTGCGTGCTCGTCGGCCTCGGTGCCCGAGGCCGGTACTGGGCGCAGGTGATGCACGCCGAACCGCGCTGTGCGATCGTCGCGTACGTCGACCCGTCGGCCGAGGCACTCGCTCGCGCCGACGCCGATTTCGGTGAGCGACCGGGTTTCGCGTCGCTGGACGAGGCACTCGAGGCTGGTCTCGATGTAGATGGCCTGGTCTTGGCGACGCCACCCAGCGGTCGAGAGGCGCAGCTGCGTCACGCCTGCGAGCGGGCGCTGCCGGTCCTGGTCGAGAAGCCGCTGGCGCTCGATCTCCACGAGGCCGCCCGCTTCGTGCGCATGGCCGAGGCGGCCGGCGTGCCGCTCATGGTCGGCCTCAACTTCCGCTACCTCGCGGTGACGATCGAGCGGATGCGCCTGTACCGCGACGGGGTCGTCGGCCGGCCGGCGTTCACGCGCTTCACGTACGAGCGTTGGCGCGACGGCTACCGCCCGGGAATCAACCGCTACCCGCTCACCATGGAGCACCCGATGCTGTGGGAGCAGTCGATCCACCACTTCGACCTGCTCCGCTACGTCTACGGCGTCGAGCCCCTGACCGTCGCGTGTCACGCCTGGAACCCCTCGTGGAGCATGTACGCGCACGAGACCAACGTCGCTGCGCTCTTCAGCTTCGACGGCGGGCTCGTCGCGAACTACCAGGGGACCTGGCAGAGCGGCTGGGCCACGCCCGGCTTCGAGTGGCGCACCGATGCCACGGAGGGCGTCGTCACGCAGTTCGACCAGTTCGGCGACCTGCGCTACGCGCGCCGTGACGAGCCAGCGCTCAGGACCGTGGACCTGCCGCCGCACGAGATCTGGGTGACGGAGACCGCCGGCCTGCTGCGGGCCTTCCTCGCCAGCGCGCTCGACGGCGAGCCGCTCGAGTGCAGCGGTCGCGATCACCTGTCGTCGTTGGCCATGGTCGAGGCCTGCATCCGGTCGAGCCGCGATGCACGCGTCGTCGACGTCGGCGACGTCCTCGCAGAAGCGCTGCAGGCGGCCGGATGAGCGTCGTGCGGCACCCCGCTCGTCCGACACGGCCACCCTAGCGGTGATGCCGCGCGGATCCCCGCGATCGTGATGGAAGGGAGGCCATCACCAGCTCGCGCCACACCGTCTCGAAATGACATCGTCCTATTGCTGTCCACATCACAACGGAGGAGACACCACATGGCAATCCGCTCACTCGTCATCGCCCTCGCGCTCGGCCTGAGCCTGGCCTTCCAGGCGTTCGCACAGGCGCCCGACGCGAACACCCTCGTCGTCGCGCAGAGCGTCGACGCTAGCAAGCTCGACCCGGCCGACACCGGTTCGCGGCCCGAGGCCAACATCGCCGCGCACCTGTGGGGCACGCTCGTGCAGACCACGTCCGACGGCGACATCGTCCCCTACTTCGCCGAGACCTGGACCACGAACGACACCGGCACCGAGATCACGTTCCGGATGGTCCCGGGCCTCCAGTGCCACGACGGTGAGCCGCTCACGGCCATCGATGCGGCGTACAGCTTCAACCGCGCCAAGGACCCGGAGCTCGCCTTCACCGGCAACACGCCCGGCTTCATCTTCGCCTCGCTCGGCTTCGTCGAAGCGCGCGCCGATTCCGACCTCGACGTCACCATCGTCATGGAGCAGCGCAACCCGATCGCCCTCGGGCTGATCGGCGAGGTCTTCATCCACTGCATGGACAGCTACATGGCGATGAGCAAGGACGAGGCGGCCGACAACCCGGTCGGTTCCGGTCCCTACCGCTTCATCGAGTGGATCAAGGACGACCGCATCGTGCTCGAGCGCGTCGCCGACTACCCCTTCGCCGTCGAGGGCGCCTTCGAGCGCATCGTCTGGCGCGTCATCCCCGAGGCCTCGACCCGAGCCGCCGAGCTGATGGACGGCAACGTCGACATCGTCGCGAACGTCTCGCCCGACCAGGCCGCCACGATCGACGCCAGCGGACGGGCCACGGTGCAGGCCGTCGCGGGCACCCGCCGCATCTACGTCGGCTTCAACCTCCGCGACGAGTTCGCCGCGTCGCACGACAACCCGATCGCGATCGAGGCCATCAACAACGTCCTCGTCCGACGCGCCATGAACCATGCCGTCGATGTCGAGACGATCTGCACGCAGTTGCTCGGTACCGACTGCGAGCGCGCCACGGGTCTCGTCAACCCCCCGAACGACCCCCCCGATCTCGAGCCATATGCCTTCGATCCGGAGGGCGCTGAGCGCCTGCTCGACGAGGCCGGCTACCCGCGCGGCGCCGACGGCGTACGCTTCAGCATCCGGCTCCAGTCGCCCAACAACCGCTACCTGAACGACGCCAACGTCGCGCTCGCGGTTGGCCAGTACCTCTCCGACGTGGGCGTCCAGACCGACGTCGACCTGCTCGACTTCTCCTCGGTCTACGTCCCGCTGATCATCGGCGGCAACATGGCCGGCCCCCTCTTCCTCCTCGGCTCGGGCGGTGCCACCTGGAACGCCCTGTACGACATGGCTGACCTCTCCCGCGTCGACGCTGGCACGAACTACACGGGGTGGGACAACCCCGACTGGTTCAGTGGCTGGGATCGCATCGCGGCCACCACCGACGAGGCCGAGCAGCGGGTCATCGTCAACGAGATGCTGCAGGTCTTCTACGACGATGCGCCGTGGCTGATGATGTACTTCCAGCCGGACTTCTACGGCGTCAGCACCCGCATCGACTGGGACGCCCGTCGCGACGAGAAAGTCATCGTGACGGACGCTACCCTGCGTTGATCGTCACCGTCTTCACGGGCTACCGCGCCTCACGGCGCTGACGCCTCGGTCCGGCGCCGCTGCGCACCTGCACAGCGGCGCCGGTACCACGCCTATCTCGCGGAGCAACGCATGTGGCAATACGCCATCAGCCGGATCCTGCAAGCCAGCGTCGTGATCGTCGCGGTCACGCTCATCACCTTCCTGACGCTGCACATGTCCGGCGATCCGACCTATCTCTACGTCAGCGAGCGAGCGAGCGAGCGCGAGATAGCGCAGGTTCGTGAGCGCCTCGGTTTCGACCGACCGCTGCACGTGCAGTACCTCTCGTTCCTGGGCGGCCTCGTGCAGGGTGACACCGGTCGCTCGCTCACCTACCGCACGTCGGCCATGGACGTCGTCCTCGAGCGCTTGCCAGCGACCATCGAGCTGACGATCATGGCGATGCTCATCGCGGTCACGTTCGCGATACCGCTCGGGATCGTCGCCGCCCTGAACCGCGGCACGGCCATCGACGGCGGCATCATGGCGCTCGCGATGTTCGGCCAGTCCATCCCGAGCTTCTGGCTCGGCATCATGCTCATCCTGTTCGTTGGGCTCGGTCTCTCCTGGTTGCCGATCTCCGGCCACGTGCCCGTGATCGAGCCACTGCTCAAGGGCGACCTCGAGCGGGCGTGGAGCAACCTACCGAACGCCCTGCGGTATCTGATCATGCCGGCGTTCACGATCTCGCTCTTCTCGCTCTCGCGCAACGCGCGTCTCGTGCGCTCGTCGATGCTCGAGGTCCTGTCGCAGGACTTCGTGCGTACGGCGCGGTCCAAGGGACTCAAGGAGCGCGCCGTCGTGATCCGTCATGCGCTCCGCAATGCCTGGATGCCGGTCGTGACGATGCTGGGCCTCGAGTTCGGTTTCCTGCTCTCCGGCGTCGTCGTCGTCGAGACCGTCTTCTCGTGGCCCGGCGTCGGGCGCCTGGTCTTCAACGCGATCAACCAGCGCGACATCCCACTGGTTCAGTCGGCGGTCGTGGTGTTCGCCCTCGTGTTCGTCACGCTGAACCTGGTCGTCGACGTGCTCTACGCTCGCCTCGACCCGCGCGTGAGGCTGTCGTGACGCCGCCCAGCGTCGCCCAGACCGTCGTGACTGGTCCCAGCCGCACCCCGGCTCCGCGGCGCGATGCGTGGCGACGCGCCTGGCGGTCGCTCACCAAGGCCGTCTGGCCGCTCCTGGCCATCGTCGTCCTGCTCATCATCACCGTCGCGGCCTTCGCGGGCCCGGCGATCGCGCCAAAGGATCCGAACCGGCAGAACATCATCAACCGTCTGCAGCCACCGATGCAGGTCGACCGAGCTGGTGTCGTGCAGCACTACCTCGGCACGGACGCACTGGGCCGCGACGTCCTCTCGCGCCTGATCTACGGCGCACGCGTCTCGCTGCTCGTCGGGTTCACGGCCGTCTTCATCGGTGGTGCCCTGGGCGTCGTGCTGGGCATGACGGCAGGCTTCGTCGGGGGTCGCATCGACGCCTTCATCATGCGCCTCGCCGACATCCAGTTGGCCTTCCCGTTCATCTTGCTCGCGATCATGTTCCTTGTGGTGCTCGGGTCGGGCGTGCTCAATCTGGTGCTGATTCTCGGCATAGGGCAGTGGGTGACGTACGCCCGCATCGCGCGGGCGCAGACCATGTCGCAGCGGGAGAAGGAGTACGTCGAGGCGGCGCTGGCTCTCGGCGCGCGGCGCGCATCCGTGCTCTTCAAGACGATCCTCCCGAACATCCTCGCGCCGCTGATCGTCATCGCGTCGTTCAACGTCGCGAGCGTGATCCTCGCCGAGGCAGCCCTCTCCTTCCTCGGTCTGGGCGTGCCGCCGACCGTGCCGACGTGGGGCGGGATGCTCGCCGAATCGCGTGACCAGCTGCTCGCGGGGCGCTGGTGGCTGGCCGTGTACCCAGGCGTGGCCATCATGCTCACGGTCCTCGCGTTCAACATCCTGGGCGACTGGCTCCGCGACTTCCTCGACCCCCGCCTGCGCGGGGTCGACTGAAATCCTGAGGAGGTTCATCGTGTCCATCCGAATCGGCGTCATCGGCGCCTCCTTCGCGCGAGCCGCGTACCTGCCTGCGCTTCGTCACGTTCCCGATGCGCACGTGGTAGCGCTCGCCAGCGCTCGGCTCGAGAGCGCCCAGAAAGCTGCCGAAGCGTTCGACGTCCCGCACGCCTACGACGACTGGGAACGGATGCTGCACGAGCACGCGTTCGACCTCGTGTGCATCGCCACGCCCACCGACACGCACGCGCCCATGGCCCTCGCGGCGCTCGATGCCGGCGCCAACGTGTTGTGCGAGAAGCCAACGGCGATGAACGCCGACGAAGCGCGCGCGATGCGCGACCGAGCGGCCGAACGCAAGCGCGTCACGATGATGGGGCACGAGCTGCGCTTCAACCCCAACCGACGCAAGCTTGCCGACCTCGTCACCTCGGGTGCGATCGGTGAGGTCCGGCACGCCCACATCACCAACGTGACGCCAGGCTGGGCCGATCCGGCCGCGCGTCCCAAGGGCGACTGGTGGTCGCTCGCGGAGCGCGGTGGCGGGCGCTTGGGGGCCAACGGCTCCCACCAGGTCGATCTCCTGCGCTGGTGGTTCGGTGAGGTCAGGAGCGTCGCCGGCGTCGTCGAGACGATGATCCCGGATCGCCTCGACAAGGCGTCCGGCGAACCCTGGACGGCCACCGCCGACGACTTCGTGCAAATGACCCTGCGGCAGGAGCGCTCGCGCCACTCCGACGTGCTCATGTCGGGTGTCGCGCGACACAACATGGACAACGTCACGCAGATCTTCGGGAGCGAAGGTACGATCCTCCTCACCAACAAGGACGAGCGCCTGCTGATCGGTGCGCCTGGCGGCGAGTTCGAGGACGTCAGCGTCGCCGATCCCAACGCCGAGCTCGAGGGGGTCGGCAAGGGCATCTGGAACGTGTCGTTCGTCGCCCTGATGCAGGAGCTCTGCGGCGCCATCCGTGAGGGACGCCCCGTCGCGCACGGCGCGACGTTCGAGGATGGGTATCGGAACCAGGTCGTCCTCGATGCGGCCAAGCGCTCGCACGCCGAGCGCCGCTGGATCGACATCGATGGCTGAGCACGCCTTTGACCTGGAGGCGGTGTTCGCCTGGATCGACGCGAACGCAGACGAGTGCATCGCCGACCTGCAGGAGCTGGTTCGCCAGCCCAGCGTGTCGGCCCAGGGGATCGGTCTCGAGGCGTGTGCCGAGCTCGTCGCTGCGCAGATGCATCGCGACGGCCTCGACGCGCAGCTGCATGCACTCGACGGGGGGCCGCCGGTCGTCTTCGGCCACATGACCACCGACCGCTCCAGCACGACGATGCTGTGCTACTCGCACTACGACGTGCAGCCACCCGAGCCCTTGGAGGCCTGGGACCACGGTGGCCCCTGGTCGGCGGCGATCGTCGACGGCGTGATGTACGGCCGCGGTACCACCGACAACAAGAGCGGCGTGCTGGCCTTCAACAAGGCCGCCAAGGCCTTCATGGCCACGCATGCTGCGCTGCCGGTCAACCTGAAGTTCATCATCGAGGGCGAAGAGGAGATCGGCAGCATCCACCTCGGCCCCTGGGTCGAGCGCAACCCGGGGCTGCTCGCTGCGGACGGCATGCACTGCCTCGACGGCTCGGTGGAGACCGATACCGAGCTCCCTGAGGTGGCGTTGGGGCTGAAGTCGGTGCTGTTCGTGGAACTGGTCGCGCGCGGTGCCAACGCCGACGTCCACTCGCTCAACTTCCCCTTGCTCCCGGCGCCCGCCTGGGACCTCGTACGCGCGCTGAACACGATCCTCGACGCCGATCGCCGCATCCTGATCGACGGTTGGTACGAAGGCATCTACGAGCTGCAGGAGGAGGACGAGGCGCAGCTCGAGGCCAAGGCCCAGCGTGTCGACCTCGACGCGCTCAAGCGCAGCTGGGGGATCGACGCCTTCGCGCTCGGTCGCGATGGGGTCGACGCCCACCGCGCACGGCAGTACGAGCCCACCGCGAACATCGCGGGACTCATCTCGGGCTACACCGGTCCAGGCTCGAAGACGATCGTGCCGTTCGAAGCGCGCGCCAAGATGGACTTCCGCTTGATCCCACACATGTCGCCCGAGGCGGCCATCGCGAAGTTGCGCGCCCACCTCGACGCGCACGGCTTCGAGCACATCGAGATCATCGCTGAGGCCCGGGCGGAGCCGCCCTACAAGATCTCGGTGCAGGAGTCGATGGCGCAGGCCGTCATCGCGGCCGCGCACGACGTCTGGGGTGAGCCCCCGATAGTCGACGGCGTGTCGGCCGAGGGGACGATCCTGAAGCACGTGTGGATCCCCTGCGTGCTCACCGGCTTCGCGAACCCGGGCGCGAACCTGCACGCGCCGAACGAGAACGTCCGCGTGGCGGACTACATCAAGGGCATCAAGTACGCCGCGGCGATCATGCACCACTTCGGTCAACGCTAGGAGGAGGCTTCCGTGAACCAGGCACCAATGACCGACGACGTCCTCAGGGGCCAGGTCGCCATCGTGACCGGCGCCGGCCGTGGCTTGGGCCGTGGCGGGGCCGTCGGCCTCGCGCGCCGCGGCGCGACCGTGATCGCCGTCGCCCGCAGCCGTGACGAGCTCGAGCGAACCACGGCGATGGCGCCGGCTGGGTTGGTCGTTCCCACGGTCGTCGATCTCGCAGACCCCGACGCTGTCGACGGCTTGGTCGATGCGCTCGAGGCCGAGTACGGCCAGATCGACATCGTGATCAACAACGCGGGCATGCTGCCCTTCGAGCCCTTCGAACGAACCACGCCGGATCTCTGGCACACGGTCATGCAGGTGAACCTGCACGCCGCCTACCAGCTCGCCTGGCGCTGCTACCCGGCGATGGTGGCGCGTGGGCGGGGCGTGATCAGCAACGTGTCGTCCGGCGCCGGGGTCCGACCGTTCATCCTCGAGACCGCCTACTGTGCCACGAAGTACGCGCTCGAGGGCCTCACCAAGTCGATCGCGCTCGAGGCGCTCGAGCACGGCGTCGCGGTGACGCTCACCACGCCCGGGGCGCCGAGCAAGCCGACCTCGATGACGGAAGCCGAGTTCCGCGCGCTCCCGGACGAGGAACGCGCTCGATACGCCGACGACCTCGACGTGGCCGAGGCCTTCGCGTGGATCGGCGGTCAGGTCGACACGCGCCTCAACGGCCGGCGCCTGGACCTGCACGGTCTCGGCGCCTTGGTGCGAGCGCGCGGCTGGGGGCTCACGACCGTCGAGGCGTTGCAGCGTGTCGACCGGACCACCTGAGGTGCGCTCGAAGATGCCGTCCGACGGCGACACCACAGCACCCCACCTGGTCATCCGGCCTGGGCGCCTGCTGCGCGGTGACGGGAGCGGAGCCGAGGCGGGCATGGCGGTCGTCGTCGAGGCCGGTGTGATCGTGCGCGTGTGCCGTGCCAGCGAGCTCGGTGAGGCGCCGAGCGCCGCGATCTCGGTCGACGCCCCCGAGGCGACGCTGCTCCCCGGCTTGATCGACGCTCACGTCCACCTCGCCTACGACGGTGCCCCGCGGCCGAGCGAGCGGCAGCTGGCCAACGACTACCCAGCGTTGGCGCTGCTGGCTGCCCACCACGCGCGCCAGACGCTGCGTGCCGGCTTCACCGCGGTGCGCGATCTCAATGCGCCTGGCGGTGTGGTGCTGGCGCTGCGCGACGCGATCGAGGCGGGGCACGTCCCGGGTCCGCGCGTCGTGGCGTGTGGCCAGGGCCTGTCGGTCACCGGTGGCCACATGGACAAGCGCAGCTGGGGTGATCACGTTCGCGTGCGTGACCACAACGCTCCGTGCGACGGCCCTGACGGCTTTCGGCGCGGCGTGCGCGAGCAAGTGCGGCGCGGGGCGGATTGCATCAAGATCAACCTCTGCGGCGGCTCGGGCCGCGACCTGCGGGTGCCCTACCGGCAGGAGATGACCGACGCCGAGGTGGTTGCGGCCATCGACGAGGCCCATCGCTGGGAGCGTCACGTGGCGGCGCACACCGCCGGGGGCCCGAGCATCGCCATGGCCGTCCGGGCCGGCCTCGACAGCGTCGAGCACGGGCACTGGATCGACGAGGCGACGGCCGATCTGATGGCGGAGCGTGGCACCGCCTACGTGCCCACGCTGCTGGTGAACGAGCGGAACTTCGAGGTCGACCCGTCCGATCTGGACGCCGGTCCGTCCGCCTGGGCCTGGTTGGCGCGGGCGCGCGAGGACAAGTGGGCGAGCCTGGCGCGGGTGCATCGGGCAGGTGCGCCCATCGTGCTCGGGACCGACGCCGGCTTCATGCTGCCGCATGGTCGCATGAGCGCGCGCGAGCTCGAGCTGCTGGTCCACGGTGGCCTCAGCCCGCTCGAAGCGATCACGGCGGCGACGTCCGCCGCGGCGAGGTTGTTGGGGTTGGAGAGCGGCCTGATCCGTGAGGGGATCGCGGCTGATCTGGTGCTGGCGCCCGGTGATCCGAGCCGCGACGTGCGGGTCCTCCAGGCGGTCGAGCGGCTGCGCGTCTGGAAGGCTGGGCGCGAGGTGGTGGCGTGAGCGCATCCGAGCGTGCCGTTGGCGACACTGGAGCGCCGACAGGAGCACCCGACACGCGTTCCACCGCGTCGTCCTCGCACGGCACTCGTTGGCGTCACGCGGGTGCGAGTCGTCCAGGGCCCGGCCTCAGGGGCTCGATCCCGGGGTGCGGCGCTACATGCTCGTCGTTCGGACGGTATCGTGCACTGAAGGCACGGGCAGCTACGACGACCGGAACGCTCGATACGCATGCAGCGTGCGTCATCCAGAGCCCTGAAGACGCCACCGAACGGGGGTCCCATGCCAGTCGTTGCCCAAGGCTCCTACCGAGGCGAGTCCGTCTTCAGGCTGGTGCGCGGACGCATCGTCGCAGGTCGCTACCCCCGTGGCGGGTCATGAGCGAGTCCGAGCACGCTACACAGCTGGCCGTGAGGCGCCCACCGGTCAGCAGCGCCCGCATCATGCGCACGGAGCGCGGTCTCGTGGAGGGGCGTCAGGGCCGCCTCGCGGTACCGCGGCGCGGTGTCGGCCCCCGACGCGACCTCCACCGCTGCAGGCTCGCTCCCGACGGCCTCGCGGCTCGCCTCGCCGCCGAACCGGCTGCGCGCAGCCATACCGAGCGCGTGATCGCGCACCTCGACACCCTCGACGTCGTCACTCGCGAGAACGACGACACGCCCCCGCCCTCGACGGCGGCGGCATCGCCATGACCGGGCTCATCGGCCCGGCGGCGGATGTCGGCGCCACCGTCCCTCGTGCGCGACACCGTGCCCTTCGGGTCGGCGTTGCGCCTGACCGCCCACGCCTGCACGGCAGCCGCTGTCTGCCTGCAGGACCGACTCGCGAGGAAGGAGTTCGCCCCATGCCATCGACCCACCCCCTCGGCAGGTGGCCCGCGTTCGTGCTGGCCGCCGTCATGCTCGTCTCGGTGCTGGCGTTCATGCACGCAGCGCAGGCGCAGAGCTCGCTCACCATCGGCTCACGCCTCGAGTTCACGGTGCTCGACCCGCACAAGTCGTCGGCCGCCTTCGACGCGCCGCTGTTCCACGGCGTGTTCGAGACCCTCGTCCAGCGCGACGGCTCCACCG
>PWQI01000310.1 GCA_003556805.1 Trueperaceae bacterium
CGGCCACCGTCCTCGGGGCCGTCGGCGTGGTGGAGAACGCCTACGGCGACATCTGTCACCTCGGCGTGATGCCGGGCCACGCCATCGAGGCTGAAGAGCCCGCGCTCCTGGAGCTGGCCAGGTCACTCACGCCGCGCCTTCACTTCGAAGAACTCGACGTGCTCATCGTCGACGAGATCGGCAAGGACATCGCGGGTACCGGTTTCGACACGAACGTCATCGGCCGCTACCACACCCCCTACGCCTCAGGCGGTCCCGCGATCGCGCGCATCGCGGTGCTCGACCTCACCGCGCGCTCACACGGCAATGCCCATGGCATCGGTCTCGCCGACTTCACCACCCGACGCACGTTCGAGAAGATCAGCTTCGAGCAGACCTACCCCAACTCGTTGACCTCGACTATGCCCATCACTGCGAAGATCCCCATGGTCCTCGAGAACGACCGGCTGGCGATCAAGGCCGCGATCAAGACCTGCAACGTCCTCGACAAGCGGCGCGTACGCCTCGTCAGGATCACGAACACCAAGGAACTCGACATCATCCACGCCTCCGAGGCGCTGCTCGACGACGTTGTGCAGCACCCGGACCTCGCGGCCGAGGGCGAGCCGTTCGGCCTGCCGTTCGACCACACCGGCGCGCTGGCACGGCCACGATAAGCTCGCCCCGATGCAGCGCATCCACGTCATCGACTCGCACACGGGGGGCGAACCGACCCGTCTCGTCCTCGCCGGTGGTCCCGATCTCGGCACCGGTCCGCTGGCCGAGCGCCTCGACCACCTCCGCCGCGACTTCGACGACCTGCGCTCGGCGGTCGTGCGCGAGCCGCGCGGCTCGGAGGTGCTCGTCGGGGCGCTGCTGTGCGAACCCGTCGACCCGGAAGCCGCGGCGGGCGTCATCTTCTTCAACGACGTCGGCTACCTGGGCATGTGCGGTCACGGCGTCATCGGCCTGATCACCAGCCTCGCTTGGTCGGGGCGGCTCGCGCCTGGCCGACACCGCATCGAGACGCCGGTCGGCGACGTCACCGCCGCGCTGCACACCGACGGACGCGTGAGCGTGCACAACGTGCCCGCCTACCGCGCCAGCGCCGGCGTGAGCGTGGAACTCCCCGGCGGCGGACGCGTGCGCGGAGACGTCGCCTGGGGAGGTAACTGGTTCTTCCTTACGCGCGACCACGGCCTCGACGTGATCCCCGAGTGTATCCCCGAGCTCACCGCGTTCGCCTGGCGGGTGCGCCGCGGCCTAGCGGCTGCCGGCATCAGCGGCGATGATGGCCTCGCGATCGACCACGTCGAACTGCTTGCCGAGAGCCGGAGCGCCGATGCCCGCGCCTTCGTCCTCTGCCCCGGCGGTGCCTACGACCGCTCGCCCTGCGGCACCGGCACCAGCGCCAAGCTCGCCTGCCTGGCGGCCGACGGAGCACTGCGACCTGGGCAACCGTGGGTACAGGAGAGCGTCATCGGCAGCCGCTTCGAGGCGCAGTATCAGCCCTTGCCGAGCGGTCGCATCGCGCCGGTGATCACCGGGCGCGCCTGGGTCACGGCCGAGGCCTGGTTGGTCCGCGAGCCCGACGACCCGTTCCGAAACGGGATCCCGGCGACGGGGACGCCGTGACGAGTCGCGCACCCCGGCATCAGGTGGAGGCTGGCACGTGAGCCGCCACGCCCTGGTGGTGGGCGCCGGTGTGATCGGCCTGAGCAGCGCCTACCACCTGCGCCGCCGCGGCTTCGAGGTCACCGTGCTCGAGCGCGACCGGGCCGGGCACGCCGTCGCTTCGTACGGCAACGCCGGCATCGTGGTGCCCAGCCACTTCGTGCCGCTGGCCGCGCCGGGGGTGATCGGCCAGGCGCTGAAGTGGTTGCTCGACCCCATGAGCCCGTTCTCCGTACGGCCGCGGCCCTCGCTCGATCTCCTGCGCTGGAGCTGGCGCTTCTGGCGCAGCGCCACCGTCGCCCAGGTGCGCCGCGCGGGGCCACTGCTGCTCGCGCTCAACCTGGCCAGCCGCCGGCTCTACAGCGAACTCGTGAGCGAGCTGGGCGTGGACGTCGGCTTCACACCGCGCGGCATCCTGATGCTGTGCCATACCCAGCGCGGACTCGACGAGGAGGCCGCCATGGCGGCCGCCGCCCGCGACCTGGGCCTCGATGCGCGGGTGCTCGACCTCGCCGCGGTGCGGGCCCTGGAAGGCAGCGCGGAACTCGACGTGGTCGGCGCAGTGCACGTAGCCGAGGACGCCCACCTCGACCCCGGCGCGCTCATGCAGGCCTTGCGCGCGCACCTGGAGCGCACGGGTGTGCGCTTCGCGCTCGGGACAGAGGTGACAGGCGTACGCGACCACGGGACGGGCGCGGAAGTGGAGCTGCGACTGCCGGATACGCAGCGCACCACGCTCCGCGGCGACGCAGTGGTCATCGCCGCAGGGAGCTGGTCGGCTCAGCTGGCCCGACAGCTCGGACTGCGGCTCCTGCTGCAACCCGGCAAGGGGTACAGCCTCACGATCGAGCGCCCATCGCAGTACCTGCGCACCGCCGCCATCTTGGTCGAGGCTCGTGTCTCGACGACCTTGATCGGGGGGCGCTTTCGGATCGGCGGCACGATGGAGATCGCCGGCTTCGATGAGCGCGTCAGCCAGGCGCGACTCGAGGGAATCAAGCGTTCGGCCAGGCGCTACTTCCCACGGCTGCCGCGCGCTGAACTCGACGAGGCCGCCCCCTGGACGGGCTTCCGGCCCGTCAGTCCCGACGGCCTGCCGTACCTCGGCCGTGCCCCACGTCATGCCAACGTGGTGGTCGCGACCGGTCACGCCATGATGGGGTTCAGCCTCGGGCCCGTGACGGGGCAGTTGGTGGCGGAGCTGGTCGCCGGCGAGTCGCCGACGCTCGATCTGGGGTTGCTCGACCCAGGGCGGCACGGCTGAGCGCGGATCGCCGAGCGGGCACGGCGAGGGCCTACGTGCGATGACCGCCCGCGGCGCCGCGTCAGCCGCGCGCCACCTCGCCCTCGCTCCCCTCGAGAGGCGGTGGCGCGGTGTGCATCACACGCGCGATACGGCTCACGGCGGCGCTCGCCTCCGGCGTCATGCGCCCGTTGGCGAGCGCGGTCGTAAGCACCG
>PWQI01000361.1 GCA_003556805.1 Trueperaceae bacterium
GGACGCGCGCGTTCCGGACCGCTCGAAGGCACCGTGCTCGACGCCGTGCCGCACGACAACACGCTGTGGTTCGCCTGGGCGGCGTTCCGGCCCGACACCGAGGTCCGTCGGCCCGACCAGTCGGGAGGCGAGTGACGTGCGCGGCGCCGTCCGCACCACCCTGGCACTGACCGTCCTGGTCGCGTGGCTCGGCACCGCCGCGGCCCAGCAGGTGGGACGACCGCTGCCCAGCTTCGAGCTGCGCGACCAGCACGGCGTAGCGGTGACCAACGACGACATGCTGGGCCGCGTCTGGATGCTGAACGTGTGGGCGAGCTGGTGCCCACCCTGCCGCGCCGAGCTGCCGCTGCTGGCTCGAGCCGCCGCCGAGCTCGAAGAGGAGGGGCTCGACCTGCTGCTGCTCAACGCGGGCGAGACCGCGTCGGTCGCGGTGCGCTTCCTCGATGCCGAGGGCTTGCCGCTGCGAACGCTGGTCGACCCCGACCAGAGCGAGCGCGGCCTGGAGCGCACCAACGACACGCTCCGGCGCCTGCGCACGGGCGGTCTGCCGACGACGTACTTCGTGGACGTCGACGGTACCCTGCTGGCCACGTTCGTCGGTGAGCTCACGCCCGACGCGCTGGCCGAGCGCCTCGCGAGCGTGTACGGGTTCGACTGGACGCCATGACCGTCGCCGCCCCGGACCCCCGCCGCGCGCTGCGGCGCTTCGGCCACGCCGTCGCCTTCATGGTCGGCCTGTCGCTGGTGTTCGTGGCGCTCGGCTTCGGAGCGGGCTTGGTCGGGGAGCTGTTCTTCGTCTGGGACCGCGCGCTCGCCGTCGGCGCGGGCGTGCTCCTCATCGCCTTCGGCCTCGTGCTGACCGGCGTGTTCAAGGTCCCCTTCCTGCAGCGCGAGGCACGCGTGCGGCTCTCCCGCCACCCGGGCGGGTACGCCGGCTCGACGGTCGTCGGCCTGGCCTTCGGCGTCGGCTGGACGCCCTGCGTCGGGCCGGTGCTCGCCGGCGTCCTGGCGCTCGCCGCCAGCGGCGGCGACGCCGGTAGGGGCGCGCTGCTGCTCGGGGCGTACGCGGCAGGCTTCGCGCTCCCCTTCCTCCTCATCGCGATCCTCGTCCCCACCACGTCGCTGGCGAGCCGCTTCGGCGATCGCGCCGAACGGGTCGCGGGCGTGATGCTGATCGCCGTCGGCGCGCTGCTGCTGTCCGGGCAACTGGAGCGCATCGCCCCGTTCCTGGCCTCGCTCGGCAGCCTCGAGAGCGTGCTGGTGGGTGCCACGCCCGGCCTGCTGGTCTCCGCGGCGGCGGGAACCCTGTCGTTCCTGTCGCCCTGCGTGCTGCCCCTCGTGCCGGCCTACCTGGCCTTCCTGACGGGCGTGACGGGCGCCGACCGGAGCGACACCGCATCGTAGGCTGGCCGTTCGGAGGCTGACATGGCGTGGATCGACACCGTCCCACCCGAACACGCAGAGGGCGCGCTCGCCGAGCTGTACCACTCGATCGCCGGCGCGCGCGGCGGCGTCGCCGAGCGCGCTGCCAGCGCGACGCCGGACGACCTGTCGGCGCTGCGCGCGCACGGCTTCGACGACCGCGCCCTGCTCGACGCAGCGCTGACGATCGGCTACTTCTGCTTCGTCAACCGGCTGGTGCTGATGCTGGGCGTACGACTCGAGGAGGGCTACGAGGCCACCTGCGGGCCGGACATGGGGGCGGCTCCGACCGCTTGAGCCTCGCGTGATCCACTGCGTCCGGGCGGTCTGGAACCCGGTCCGATAGCGCTCGAACGGTCCGTGCCGGGTACCGGTTGGCGTGTGCGCATCGACCGACGCGAAAACGTATCCTGTAAGATACGTTCGGGTCGTGTTCGAGATTCGAGCCAGAGAGCTCGCCCGGGGCCTGTGAGGAGGCCGATCATGGCCAAGAAGCAGACGGAGACTCGGTCCTGGGACGCCGCCGACGTCCTCGAAACCGACGGCGACGTCGTTGCGTACCTCGACGCCGTGCTCGACGAAGACGATCCCGCCCTCCTCACTGCGGCGCTGGGCGACGTCGCGCGTGCCAGGGGCATGTCGCGAATCGCGCAGGAGACGGGTCTCGGGCGTGAGAGCCTCTACAAGGCACTGTCGCACGGTGGCAATCCTGCGTTCGCGACCGTTCAAAAGGTGGTGCGGGCGCTTGGGTTTCGACTGCGCGTCTCGGCGTGATGGCAGCGCCCCGGATCACACGGTAGCGTCACCTGTGACGCTGGACGACAGCGACGGGCTCGACGAGGCCTACGGCGACGGCGACTGGCTCAGAGCCCGCATCGCCTTCCACGAGTGCTTCGGGCGCGACGCGCCGGATCTCCACCGCCAAGTGCCGTAACGATGCGACGGTTACAGCCAGCACAATACCCAGTTCGGTGTACCGAACTGGGTAAGCAAGCTTAGGTCGGGTTTGGGACTCAGCTCTCCTGAGTTTCCCAGTCATACCCTTCAGCCTTACTCATCTCCTGCGCTGCCAACGTCAGGAATATGCCATAAATGACTTTGGAAGCCACATCTGCCACGGTATAGGTCATGTGACGCGCAACCACCGCCGCTTCACTGAGAGCAGGTTCGAAGGAGAAGCTGAACAGGTAAGGCATGAGGTATGCGCCTGGGTACAGCATCCAGGAAACGAAAAACAGCGTCCAAATCGCGCTGAGGTACTTTTGCGCAGCTGGTGGTGCATTCTCCTTGCCTTCATTGATCACACGCCGCATCAGAATGAGGATGTCGATGAAGAACACTGTGGAAATCGTGCCCCAGATGAAAAACACCAGTGGATTGGTGACCTCGTAGTATTGGCCCGCATACCCTGTCAGAATCATGGCGGTACCCGAGAACCAGAAGCGGTTGCGCACAGCCGAGAATGAGCTTCTGGTCAGCGAAACGACGAAGAGTATTTGAAAGAGCAACATGGGCACGTCGATGAGCCAGTTCAGATAGCGATAACCGTTGTTGAACAGATCGCCAGGATTGGCGCTGTTGATCATGTACCGGGCGGTTTCAGTGTTGAATTGCAAGGCGTTCGTCCAGTTGTTGGACTGCACGAAGAGCAGCAGAAAGGCTGACACCATGACGACGACTGACAA
>PWQI01000124.1 GCA_003556805.1 Trueperaceae bacterium
GTCGGCGTCGGCCGCCGGGAGCCGGAGGCCGGGCGCTTCGGCATGGATGGCGGCGTCGACGGCGGCGCCGAGGAGCTCGAACTCCAGCAGCACGGCCGATAGGGCGAAGCTACCGTCGGCGGGGAGCGAGAGACCCAGGCGGGTGAGCACCGCCCCGAGGGGTTCGGTGCCGGTGACCACGTCGAGCACGAAGAGGGCCAGCAGGTCGCGGTCGAGGCGCCCGTCCGGGTCGACCGCCACCGCGCGCATGGCGGCGTGGACGGCCGGCTCGATCACGCCCGCGGCGAGGAGACGATCGAGCAGCGCCGCCGCCAACGGCCCGCCATCGAGGCCGAGCGCCTCGAGTTCGGCCACCAGGTCGCGATCGAGCAGGTTGAGGTAGGCGATGATCGCGGCCACGGCGGGGTTGTCGAGGCCGGTCGTCACCGCGGAGGGGGCCGAAGGGGGCGTCGATGGTGAGTCCTGGAGCCGCTCCGCGCCAGCCGCGACCGTCTGGCGGACGGCCTGCAGGTCGCCGTCGAAGGACCGCAGCACCGGGACCCCGCTGTCCTCGAACGCGTCGAGCACGTCCTGGAGGTCGAGGAGGTAAGCGCCGACCTCGTGCGCGGGCAGGTGCTCGAAGCTCAGCCGCATCTTCATGGCCAAGCCCTCGGCGTCCTCGGGTTGGACGCGGCCCGAGGCGATCGCCGCGTCGACGGCGGTGGCGAAGACGTCGTCGAGATCCGCGTCGCCGGTCAGGAGGTCGATCCAGAGGTAGTCGAGCAGACCGGGCGGCGCCTCGCCGCCCGACTCGATGGCGGACGCCATGCCGGCGGCGATGCGCGGATCGAGCAGGCCTCGTTCGCTGAGCGAGGCGAGCAACGCCTCGGCCTGCGCCTGCGGGGTGGCGCCGGCGGGGAGGTCGAGGTCGTCGAGGAGCGCGGGATCGATCAGGCGCGTGAACTCGAGCAGGGCGACCACGCCGGGCACGGTGTCGCCCGGCTCGTACACGACCGCGGCGCGCGTTTCGAAGGCGTCGCGCAGCAGCGCCGGCGACGCGCCGACGGGCAGGGGATCGGCCACCTCGTCGTCGGTGGGAAGCCGGTCGCCCGGTTGGTACGCGAACCCGATCGCCTGCTGCGTGATGGCGGACAGCGGGCGCTCCAGGAAGGCGGGGTCGCTGAGCAGCAGCGCCACGTCGAGCGACTCCGGTCCCGTGCGCGTGAAATAGAAGCCTCCGGCAGGGTCGGCGTCGGCGTTGCGATCCAGCACGCTGGTGAGCGGCTCGGTGCCGGACACGAGGTCGAGCAGGAACAGGTTCTGCACGTTCGCGTCGAACTCGAGCGGCCCCTCTGCGGTGCTGATGCTGGCGTCGTCGCTCGTGACGAACGCGCGCATGATGGCCGCGACGCCGGGGTCGAGCAGGCGCTCGGTCTCGAGCGCGGCGAGGAGCGCCAGCGCCACGGCGGCGTCGTCGGGGGCGTCGGCGCGCAGTTCCGCCACGCGATCCGGATCGACGGCCTCGACGAGGGCCAGGACGCTGGCCACGGCGGCGTTGGCGCCGTCGGCGTTCGGGTCACCGTCGTTCGGGCCGCCGTCGGCCGCGGCGGTGCCCAGAAGGACGACGAACGACACCATCACCACGGCCACTGCTGTCCATGCTCGAGCGCGCATACCGTACCCCTGGGTCCGCCGGTCGCGGAATGGCGGAACCATACACGATCGACTCCGTCCGAGGTCCGTCCAGGCAGCGGGTGGGCTGGGCGAGCAGGGCCCTGGAGGCGAGCGGTTCACCTGGGGCGAGCGTTGTAGGCTCGCGAAAGCGACGGGGCGATGACACCCAAGTCCTCACCCTGGCTGATCTGATCGCGTTCCTTCGGCGCTACGCGGTCGCGCTTGTCGGTGCCGCGCTCGTCGCGGGCTCGCTGGCGTACGCCGCCTCGCCGTTCATCGAGCCCACATATGGGGCGCGCACCATCGTGCTGGCAGCGCAGACGAACCCGGAGTTCCGGCAGTTTCGGGGTGGGCATCGCCACCGCGGTGCCGCTCGACGTGAGCGTGTACCGCGCCGCGACGCTCACGCCCGACGTGCTCGAGAGCGCGAGCAGCGCCCTGGACGACCTGGTGCGGAACCTGGTGCTGCAGATCGAGGCGCTCGACCAGCAGATCGCCAGGTTGCACGTCCGCGGCTACGTCAGCCCCGACCAGATCACCGGACGCATCGACCTGCGCGCCGAGCAGCAGGAGCAGCTCTACTACGCGCGCATCCCGGTCGGTACGGCGAGCGGATTGCTGTCGATCCTACAGCGCGTCGAACTGCCGGTGAGCCCGGTGGCGCCGCGGCCGGTGCTCAACGCGGCGCTCGCGGTGGTGCTCGCGATCACGCTGGTGCTGTTGATCGGGTTGCTGCGCGACCTGCTCGACACGCGCCCGCGCACCGTCGATCAGGTGACGTCGCTCACGAACCTGCCGCTGCTGGCGGCGTTCCCGGTGCTGGACGTGGAGCACCGCGCGTCGCGCGAGGCAGCGAACATCCTGCGTGCGAACCTTGCGTTCGCGTTTGCGCAGGCGCATCCGAAGGTCGTGGTGGCGACGAGCGCCTCGCCGGCCGAGGGCAGGACGACCGTAGCGGTGGCGCTGGCGAGCTCGTTTGCGCGGCAGGGATACCGCACGCTGCTCGTCGACCTGGACATGCGCAAGCCCATGGTCGCCACGATGTTCAACCTCGGCTACGGCGACGTCCGCGCGGAGGTGGAGCTGTCGGAGACGGAGGGGCCGATCAAGGCCATCGCGACGTGTGCCGCGCGAAGCCGCATGAGCCTCACGACGCCCCCTGCCCGTCGCCGGCCGAGCACCGCCCTCCCGCGGCTCACCCTTCTCCCGCCGGCATCACGTGCACCCAGTTCGGCTTGAAGCGCAGCGTCACGTCGCCCGAGAGGATGGTGTCGTCGGGCTCCTTGACCTGGTTGACGGTCAGGACGTGGCCGTCAAGCTCGACCCAGGAGCGCACGCCCGATCCGAGCATGGCGCTGTCTTGCACCATCGCGCTCGCGTGCCCCTTGGCGCTGGCCGGGTGCACCTCGATGCCTTCGGGGCGGAGCATCGCCGTGACCGCCGTGCCAAC